>JBJKQV010000097.1:0-3637 GCA_046704985.1 Terriglobia bacterium | reverse complement strand
CCGCCTGAGCCGCCGCCGCAGAACCGGCACTTCAGCGGCGAGTCGCGTTCTTCGAGCCCGGAGCGAGGATCCTCGGTCGCGCGGCCCAGCGCTCCCCAGCCCAGCGCTCCGCGCAGTGAGGGCCGGTCCG
Organism: Terriglobia bacterium; assembly: GCA_046704985.1. GTDB lineage: Bacteria > Acidobacteriota > Terriglobia > UBA7540 > UBA7540 > JBJKQV01. Next base: position 3,507 of record JBJKQV010000097.1, on the reverse strand, counting down.
AGCCGCGCTCCGCTCCTCCGCCTTCCGGCGGCGAGCGCGGCGCGCAACATCGCTCAGAAAACCGTCCTCCTCGTTAGCCCCACGGCCGGGCGCGGTCTCCGTCAGTCGGCGGAGCGCCGCCCCGGCCTTTTCCTTTTCAGCTGGATTCGCTATGCTCCTGAACGCCCGGCGGGAGTTTGCGCCGCTCAGGAAACGATGAGGCCCGCGTAGCCGACCACGGCGCTGCGGTCGCCGCTCGCATCGGCCGACGTCGCGTAGCGGACGAGCTCGGCGTGCTGCGCGCCCAATTCCTTAGCGGCGGTCAGCAGCACGATGGCGGGGCCATAGCCGCACATGGAAATATCCTCGCGGCGCAGCACCTCGTAGAGCCCGTGCGGATCGAGCGCCAGCATGCGCTCGATGGCCTTGTGGTCTTTCTCGCGCGTGACGGCGTCGGGCTCGTAGTGGTTCATGTCGCTCGAGGCGATCACCAGAGCCGGCCGCGCTGCCGCGCGCAGAGCCTGCGCCAGACCTTTGCCCACCGTCTCCAGGGTCGAATAGCTTCCCACCGCAAGCGCAATGGGCACGATGCTGAAGTCCTTGGCGCGCCGCTGCAGGAAGGGAACCTGCACTTCCAGCGAGTGCTCGCCGGCGTGCGCCGCGGTGTCTTCCATCAGCAGGCGGCAGGCGCGGCGCAGCGACTGCGCGAGCTGCGTGTCCACCGGCACTTCGCCGAGCGGCGTTCGCCACGCGCCCGACGAGACGATGGCCGCCGGCGCCCCCACGCCGAAATGGTTGGGACCCAGAATCACGTAAGTGGCGCGCGCCGGCAGGCGCCGGTAAACCGCTCCCGCCACCGGGCCCGAGTACAGGTAGCCGGCGTGCGGCACCACGCAGCCGAAAGCGTTTTCGATGGGAGGTTCTTCCGGACCGGCCAGGTACTGGTCCAGAACGCGCGTGAGCTCCTTCACCTGCGAAGGGTAAAAGCGCCCTGCCACCGCCGGAGAACGTACCTGAGGGGCTGGCATGAGCAAATCGTAGTCGCGCGACTATCGAGTGTCAAGGCGACTGAGGCGAGAAGTGCCGCACCAGGGCGTGAAGGGGCGCGAGCGGGCGGCAGGGCGCGCCCCGCCCGGGGGACAAAATGTCACCAGCACCCACAGCGCCCCTTTGTGGCAACATTGCAGCCTCAGGAGTATTATCATCGCGAACATGGGCGACGACATAAACAGACAAGGGCGGGCCACCAGCCAATTACTGCACGATTTCTGGGGTGTAGCATGGGCGTGCACTCTTGCAGCGTTTTTGCTTGTCTGCCTAACCGCTCACATGTATTCGCAGGAAGGGAACAGGCCGCCAACGTCATACTCTTATCCTGATGGGAAAGAGCTTATTCAACGGCGACTCGGACCTTGGGACCTGAGCGGAGGGAGGGCGGTTTACGCGGGTGGCGTTTGTGTCGGGTTTGAAGGCGTGATGGGACCGGGGAAGTTCTTCCTGCCCTTGAGGGTAAAGAAGACACCGGCTGGCCCAGTATTCAAGCGAGGCAGACGTATCGTCACTGAATTTCCTGCGCAGGTGTCAGTTTTCATTCATGCTATCTCAGGGGTGCGCTGTTCGAAGCAATATCCGTTCCAGGGAAACGTAACGCCACCCCTCCAGTTGTTGAAGTCCCCTCACGCAAGCGCCGACTACATCCACCACATGAAACGACATCCTCTTGAGATTACCCTCGCAGAGGAAGAGGCGGGGCCTAATACGTTGCTTGCGCGCGGTTCGCGCATTTGGTCTTACCATTTTGTCGTGCAGGCCAAGGGCGTTCACTTGGCAGATACGGTTGTAGTAACACTGTTTCTGAGGGATGGCACCAAGGCCGCCCAATTAACCTACCGTCCATGATTTTTCACGAGAGACGTAGCGAGGTAGCGCAGAGCCTTGTGGCGGGTGGCGCAGACCCGGTATTGCAGGGCCTGCGATGCAGCTTTGCAGGAGTGGGATGAGCATGGCGCCGGGGCGCAAGAACGTCGCGCTTCGCGCGAGCGCAGACACTAGAAGGCAATTGTCTGCGCCACCCGCCGATATGTTGCACGCTGAGCCGCAGCAGATCATCCGGAATCCCCACTAAGGAGTAGGCAGTGAAAGCAGCAACGCTTCTCATTTGTCTGATTTTCGTAATTCCGCCGCATACTAAGGCGCAGAATACAATCGGCGACTTTACTCGTTCTCCGAATGAGCACATCATCAATGAAATTAGCCAGCCGTTCGTCGTAAGTTCCGTTGCGGGTATCATCACTGTCCAACATGGCGGTCCTCTGGCGGGGGTTCTTGTCGAAATCCAAGGCCCTGGAACTAACCGTAAGATCAGACGGTGCAAGACTGACGACCGCGGTCGCTTCAAAATCGCCCACGTGCCTCAGGGGACTTATAGATTTAAGGCTACCCTGAAGAGCTTTCAATCTGAAATGGGTACGATCATAATCTCGAAGAAAGCCGCCAAGGACCGCGAAATCAAGATCGAGATGCCGGTGGGGGTCTGACGCACCCTGTATATGACGTTGCGGCCCACAAATTCTGCCGGCAAAGAACGGGCGGGTGGCCCATGCTTAGGGCCAAGGCAGCTCGTTCTCCACTTGGTGGATACGATCAGGGACGCCGCCAGTGGCCGCGCGGCGACGGAAAGGAAGGCGATCCTCCCATGAACAAGGCCTGCCTGCTCGTGCTGCTTTTGCTGGCTACCAGATGCTGGGGGCAGGATTCGTACACGCTCCCGCTGACAAGAGCAAACACCGCTCTGTCCCTTCCGAGCATGGCCGCGCGCGGCGGCGTCCTTTACGAGGCGCACCGTTCTTTCAATGTGCTGCGCTTCTCCAGTCAGCTCGAGGTTTCCGCCTTCGATCTCGCCACGCACAAGGAGCTGAGACACACCGCCGTCAGGGTGCCACGGGTCCATGGCGCACGGGCCGCGGACGGTTTCTATCTGTCGCCCGGCGGGCACGAATTGGTGTACGCAGAATTATATGCCCCACAAGTGGTGCTGGTGCTCTCCACGAGAGACCTCTCAGTGGTCAGGCGCAAAGACGAGCTGCCGTACACTTCTGCAGACTCGCTTCGCCTATTCGCAGGTTTCGATGAGAGCGGCCTACTGTGCTTCGGATCTATTCACGGGCCAAAGCTTCGGTTTATCCGAGTGGGGCTCTCCAGCTTCAATGTCAGGTCTGATGTTGTGGGGCCGAAACCACACTACGATAACATCCCATTCGCCTGGTCCCCCAAAAGCCAGAAGGTCTGGATTCAAGGGGAGGCTGACGCGTGGCGAGAGTATCGCGAAGACGGCGCTCCCACGGGAGAAGAGCTGAGCTATGAAGGAAAGAAGTTCGCCGTTGTGTCGTACGCGTCGGTACTAGGTGCGACAAAACTCGTCGCCTTCTATGGGAATTTGATCAACAAGGGCGCAGTGGATACTAACAGTGCCCGGCATACAGGCCAGGTGGATTTAGGCTGCGACCCTCGCCCAAACAGTAGCGGCGA
>JBJKQV010000096.1:0-4768 GCA_046704985.1 Terriglobia bacterium | reverse complement strand
CATGTTCGAGGCGCTGCCTTCCCAACCCGGCAAGAAAGGCATCAACGAGGGCGAGTACGCGTGCAGCGTCCGCGACGACGCCAACACTTCCGGGCCCCTGTCGGCGGCCGTTCCGGGTTTTCTGGCGGGCGTGGGAACGCTTTGGGAGAGTTGGGGCCGCCTGAAATGGCCGCAAATCGTCGCTCCCGCGCAGCGCCTGGTCGCCGACGGCTTTCCCTACGGCCCCACCGCGGCGGCCATCGAACATTATCTCCCGGTGCTGCGCCGGTTTGAGCCTACCATCCGCCACATGATGCCCGAAGGGAAGCTCCCCGGCGCCGGGGTCACCTGGCATCGGCCCGACCTTGAAATCACCCTGGAGCGCCTGAGCCGGCACGGGTGGCAGGATTTCTATTCCGGCGACCTGGGCCGCGAGATCGCCCGCTACGTCGCCTCCATCGGCGGCATCCTGGACGAGCAGGACATGGCCGCTTATGCGCCGCGCGTCGAGCCTGCCTACCGCACGACCTATCGCGGGCACGCCGTTTACGCGCCGCACCTTCCCAACGGCGCCTTCACGACGCTCCAGATTCTCAACCTGCTGGAATGTTTTCCGCCCTCGATGGAATTGGAAACCGCGGCCTACTGGCACCGCCTGGGCGAGCTGATGAAGCTCGCGTGGCAGGACCGCTTCCGTTATCTGGGCGACCCGCAGTCGGTCGAAGTCCCCATCGAGCGGCTGCTTTCCAAAGCCTACGCGCAGGGAAGGAGCGAGACGCTGCGGCAATTTCCTGACGCGCCCGTCCCGCTTCAAGCGCCCGCGCCGCCCGCCCCGCCCAGCACCATCCCCGTTTCCGCTGCCGACAGCGAGGGCAATGTCGTCGCCGCCACCATCTCGCAGGGAATGCCCTTCGGTTCGGCGGTGACCGTTCCGGGCACGGGAATCCTCCTCGGGCACGGGATGGCGCGGCTCGACCCGCGTCCGGGGCGCGCCAATTCCGTAGGGCCGGGCAAGCGCCCCCTCAACAACCTTTCGCCGCTCATCGTTTCCCTTCCCGGGCGCGAAGTAGCGCTGGGGCTGCGCGGCGGGCGGCCCATCGTCAACGTCTGCGCGCAGCTCGTGCACCGGCAGGTGGACGGGGGCCTGCGGCCGGCCCAGGCGCTCTCCACTCCGCGCCTTTCCGTCAGTGAGCGGGAGCCGCTGAAATTTATGAAATTTGACTTCACGAGCGCGGCGCCCGAGCACGTTCTCGCCGAACTCGCAGCCCTCGGCCATCAGATCGAGCGTTACCAGGAACAGGTACAAGGCGCAGGGGCTGCGCACTGCGCAGAGTTTTTGCACGACACCCGCCAGGTGCGCGCCTCCGGCGACACCTGGGCGGCAGGAATCGACTAAAGCAAGCGGGCATTCTTGAATCTCACAAGGAGGACCGATGAGGCACTTTCTCTGTCACAGTGCGAAGGACACCGTAGGGGTGGCCGTCGTGGACATCGAGCCGGGGCAGGAGCTGTCCGGCGTGGCGCTCGACAACGGCGCGGCGCTGAAGGCCAAGTCCCTTCAGCCCATTCCCCTCGGCCACAAAATCGCCCTCAAGGATTTCAAGGTGGGCGACACGGTCATCAAATACGGCCAGGACATCGGCAAGGTGGTGGCCGCCATCCGCGCCGGCGAACACGTGCACGTCCACAATCTCAAAACGAAAAGGTGGTGAGCTGACATGCAGATGCCTAAGATTCAAGCCTACCGGCGCGAAAACGGCCGGGTGGGGATTCGCAATCACGTCGTCATCCTGCCCCTCGACGATATTTCCAACAACGCCGCCGAGGGGGTGGCCAAACTCATCTGCGGGACGCTCGCCATCCCGCACGCCTACGGGCGGCTGCAGTTCGGCGAGGACCTGGAACTCACCTTCCGCACCCTCATCGGCACAGGCGCCAACCCCAACGTCGCCGCCTGCGTGGTGATCGGCATCGAGCCGGGCTGGACGGACCGCGTCGTGCAAGGCATCGCCAAGACCGGCAAGCCCGTCACGGGCTTTTCCATCGAGCGCTACGGCGACCTGAAAACCATCGAGATGGCCGCGCGCAAAGCCAAGGAGTACGTGCAAGCCGCGACCGAGCTGCAACGCACCGAGTGCAGCATGGAAGAGCTGTACGTCTCGACCAAGTGCGGCGAGTCGGACACGACCACCGGCCTCGCCTCCTGCCCCACGGTCGGGAAGGTCTTTGACAGTCTGGTGGAAGCCAACGGCACCTGCTCGTTCGGCGAAACCTCGGAGTTGACGGGCGGCGAGCACGTCGTCAAGTCCCGCGCCGCCACCCCGCAGGTGGCCGAGCAGTTTATGAAGATCTGGAACGACTACAACGACTTCATCAACGCCAACAAGACCAACGACCTCTCGGAATCCCAGCCCACCAAGGGCAACATCCGCGGCGGGCTGACCACCATCGAGGAGAAGGCCTTCGGCAATATCGAAAAAATCGGCAAAAAGGCCAAGTACGTCGGGTGCCTGCAACCCGCGGAGGCGCCTTCGGGCAAGGGCATGTGGTTCATGGACACCTCCTCGGCGGCGGCGGAAGCCGTCACACTGTGGGCGGCCTCGGGCGCGGTGCTGCACCTGTTCCCTACCGGACAGGGCAACATCGTCGGCAACCCCATCGAGCCGGTCATCAAGATTTCCGGCAACCCGCTCACTGTCCGCACCATGAGCGAGCACATTGATCTCGATGTGTCGGAGATCCTCACCGGCAACATGACCATGGATCAGGCGGGCGAAAAATTGCTCGACCTGATGGTGCACACGGCGAACGGACGGCTGACCGCCGCCGAGGCGCTCGGCCACCGCGAGTTCGTCATCACCAAGTTGTATCGGAGCGCGTAAGAAGGAAGCGAAGTTCCCTGGTGCGGCGGGCGCAGCACTCGGCTGCGCCGCCGCCCGGGTTTCCTTCCGCCATTATCCCGCCGCGGCAGGCTCGGCCAGGTCGGCCGGCGCCGGCGCAATGCTCACCACCTGACCCGTCTCCAGCGACTCGTGAATCGCCTTCAGGATGGCCGTCACCTGCCGTCCATCGTAGCCGTTGACGCGCGTCGGGGTGTCTTCCAGGATCGCGTAGAGAAAGTCCTCCAGGCAGGACGGGAACGCCCCGCGCAGCCGCCCGAAAACCTCACTGTTCAGGAACATCTTGGGATAGGAAAACTTCTTTTCCGTACTCAGCTCGATTGACTCGCGCTTGCGGTCGAAGTGCAGGTGGCCGGCGGTGCCGATCAGTTCCATGAACGAATCGACGGTGGAGGGAAAGGTGTCGGGATAAACCCAGCCCGACTCGAAGGTGGCGAAAGCTCCCGAAGCGAAGCGCACCTGCGCCTGGATGACGTCGTAGGTGGGAATACCGCGCGCCGCCAAAACCTCCTTGCGTCCCAGCGCCCGCGCATCGATGGCTTCGCTATCCAGCCACCAGCGCATCAGGTCGATGTCGTGCGAGGAGAGAAACCACGCGGAGGTGGTGTCGCCCGCCCACTTGATGTGTTGGGTCGAAACGTGGATGGTGTCGTTCTTGCGCGCGTAGCCCATCAGCGGTGTGCCGATCTGCCCGGACTCGACCGCCACCTTGCCCTGGTGATAGGAGGAGAGCCAGCGATGATTGAAGGCCACTTGAATCTTTTTCTTTTTCTTGTGCGCCAGGCGGATCAGCTCGTCGGCCTCGCCAAGGTCGAGCGTGAAGGGTTTCTCGACGAAAATGTGCCGCCCGGTTTCCAGCGCGTCGCGCGCCGGAGCAAAGTGCGTCGCGTCGGGCGTGGCCACCACCACCGCATCCAGGTCCTTGCGCTCGAGCATCTTGCGGTAATCGGTGTAGCCGTCGGCCGGGAACGAGGCGCGAATGGCGTCCACCTGATCCTGGCGGAGCGCGCAGACCGCCGGCACTTCCGCCAGCGGATGCTGGGAATAAATCTTCACATAGTGCCGGCCCATGGTCCCCAGGCCGATGACGCCGATGCGTACCTTGTCCATCCTGCCTCCTCGTAAAGTTTACGGATGAAAACGCGGCGCTTCTATGCCGCGCCGCCCAGAAGTTGCAAGAAATTTTCGCGCAGTATGCGCCGCCGCGCCGCTTCCGGAATCTTCGCCGTCAGCACGTGCGCCAGCGTCATCGACGCCTCCAGGTAGGGCAAGTCGGAGCCGAAAAGGATGCGCTCCGCGCCCAGGCGCTCGACGGTCCGTTCCAGGATCAGCCGGTGGTGCTGCGAGCCCGAAAGGTCCAGAAAAAGATTGGGCGCCTGCTCCGCCGCCTGCATCGCCTGGTAGTAGCCGCGCCAGGTCACCCCCGAATGCCCCAGCAGAATGCGCGCCCCCGGAAATTCCCGGGCCAAAGGCGGAAACAGCAGCGGCCCACAGTTGGGGTCGGAATCCCACGTGTGCACCAGCACGATCGCCGCGGTGCGATGCGCGTACTCCCAAATGGGTCGGTAGTGCGTGCCGGTCACGGGATAATGGTGCAGTCCCGGATGCAGCTTGATGAGAGGCGGCCAGTGAAAGTGCACCCAGCGCTCCAGCTCCGCCAGCGCCTCGCCCGGCGGGTTGGGGTTCACGGTAACGTAGCCGAGGAAGCGATCGGGAAAACGCTTGAGCAGCGCGTCCACTTCCGCGTTGCCGCGCGGGCAGTCGTTGTAACAGGCCAGCGTCGAGGTCACCGCTAGGCGCTCAATATTCAGATGGTCCATCACCGCGACCATCGCTTCCGGGTCCGCCTGGTAAGCCGGAAAATCCACGTGCGTGCCCAAGTGGCCGTG
>JBJKQV010000095.1:0-12776 GCA_046704985.1 Terriglobia bacterium | reverse complement strand
CGCCAGCTCGTCGGGCGGCGAAAGGTCGAGCGAGCGGTAGATGTTCGAGAGGTGCTGGCGGTAGAGACGGTCGAACTCCTCGTCGTGGGCGCTCGAATGCTCGGGCCCGTACCACCAGCACCAGTCGCTGCCTTCCGCGATCCAGAGCTCCTGGCGCGCCTGTTCGAGCTTCTGCGCGTCGAGTCCCGCGCGCCCCTCGTGCTCGGCAAAAAACCGCCGAGCCTGCCCGAGCAAATCCCACGCGCGGTTATCCTCGTCGGCGCCGATCCAGACGTCGAAGTTCGAGTTGATCCAGGAGCCCGGCACCACGTGCTGGAGCCGGCCGGGCTCGGCCACCCGCAGCGCTTCGGAAGCGGTCAGCGCCTCGATTTCGGGATCGGAGGCCAAGCGGCCGTAGAACTCCTTCAGGAACTCCCGGCCATTGCCGGGGAAGAATTCCCAGGCGTTTTCGCCGTCCAGGATGATGGAGACGGTCGCCGGACGGTCGCCGGTGCTGCGCGCGGCGGCGCGAATGCGCTGGTGCAGGTCCTGGGCGGCGGCGCGCGCGTCCATGCGCGAGTAGACAAAGCCGATCAGGTCGGAGAGTTGGTGGTCGCGGAAGAACAGCGCGATTTCGCGGCCGCCCGCGGCCAGACGGTACGGGCGATAAAGCTCCCTGCCCCCTGCCATCGTGCCGTCGGCCTGGCGATAGAAGCCCATGCCCAGCGAGCGCCCAAGAACGCCCTCGTCCGTGGCCGCCCACTCAAAGCCTTCCTCGGCGGCCAGCGCCAGGACCTCGTCCGAAACGCTGCCCTCACTCGGCCACAGGCCGCGAGGCGGCATGCCAAAGACGCGCTCATAGAGCCGCCGCGAGGCGCGAAGCTGCGCGCGCGCGTCCTCGGGGTGGCGAAAGCGGCCGCCCGGCAGCTTGACTCCCGGATGAGACTCCGAGGCGACATCCGTATCGGCCAGCAGCGGAAGAATGGGATGGTAGAAAGGTGAGGTGGAAACTTCGATCTGGCCGCGCGCCTGGGCCTTCCGATACACTTCAAGTGTTACTTTAAATATTTCCAATTCCTTCTCGCGCACAACGCGCTTGTCATCCTCCGTATAGCCCCGCCCTTGCTCCACCAGGCGGCGAATCTCCGCGTCACGCGCCAGATAGATTTCGTCGAACCAGGCGAGCTGCGAAAGCACCTGAAGATCGAGCAGATCCTGAGGGCTAAAGAGCATCTTCAACCCTGCGGCCCCCTTCCCCCTCTGTGTGCGCTCGAAAAGCTCGCGGAAGCGCGGGAAGCGATAAAGCAGGTTCTCCCGGTTCAGCTGGAAAGCGAAGGTGAGCAAGCTCTGGCGGTCGGCCTCGGTGAGCTGATCCAGGGGCAGGAAAGCGATGCGGAAGGGCTCCTCGCGCGCCCGGTCGGCGGCGTAGTCCTCCAGCTGCGCCACCAGCGAAGGCACCAGGTTGAAGGTCATGTGGACGCCGGGAAACTCTTCCAGCATGGCGGCCATGCCCAAGTAATCCTTGAGGGCGTGCAGGCGCACCCAGGGCATCGCGTAGGAGCCTTCCACCAGGTCCTTGTAGAAGGGTTGGTGCATGTGCCAGAGGAGCATCAATCGCGTTCGCATAGAGGGGGCAGCGGTGTTTCTTTGCGCCTGCCGGGAGGCTATGCTAGCATTTCCGGCGGACAGGCGCCATGCGCATCTTGAGCCGTTACATCCTGAAGGAGATTTTCTCCCACTCGCTGCTGGGACTGCTGATCTTCAGCTTCGTGATCTTCATTCCCCACGTCAGCCGGCTGCTGGAGATGGTGGTCGAGCACCGCCTGACGGGCGGCGAGACGGCGCTGCTGTTCCTGCTCCCCCTGCCCGGCATCGTGATTCTGACCATCCCCATCGCGGTGCTGGTGGGAATCCTCATCGGGCTCAGCCGCATGGCGGCCGACGGCGAGGTGGTGGCGGCGCGCGCCTCGGGCATGGGCATCGGGCAGTTCGCGCGCCCGGTCCTGCTGTTCGCGCTGCTAGGCTGGGCGGCGGCCTCCGCCATGAGCTTCTACCTGGCTCCCCTGGCCGCCCGCACCCTGGACGGCATGGAAACCCGCCTGGCGGCCAGCCAGGCGCCCTACGAGATTCAGCCCCGCGTCTTCATCGAACAGTTCAAGAACTTGTTGATCTATCTGGAGGACGTGACCGGGTCCGACTCGCACTGGCGCGGGGTGTTCATTGCCGACACCTCGCAGCGCGGCGCACCCAAGGTCACCCTGGCCGAAAGCGGCGTCCTGGTCAACGACCCGCAGCGCGACCGCCTGGTGCTGCACCTCGAGCACGGCACCACGCACGAGGCCGACCCCGAACACCCGAAACGCTACTCGGTCATCTCCTTTTCGAACACGGATATTCCCATCCCCTTGAAGTCCGCGGCGAGCGTTTCGTCGCGCAAGCACTCGCCGGAAATGATGTCGATGGGCGAGCTGGTGGGCGCCGCCCGCCACGCTTCCACCCCCGCCGAGCGCCTGGCGGCGCGCGTGCAGCTGCACTACCGCCTGGCGATTCCCTTTGCTTCGCTGGTGCTGGCGCTGGTGGGCATGCCGCTGGGGCTGTTCACGCGCAAGGGCGGCAAAGCCGTGGGACTCATGGCGGCCATCCTGCTGGTCTTCGCCTATTACATGATCATGGCCTTCGGGCTGAACTTCGCCAAGCAGGGGCGCATCGCGCCGGCGCTGGGCTTATGGTTGGCCAATGCGGTGTTTGTGGTGGCGGGACTGGCCATGTTCCTGCAACTGCGGCGCGTGCGGGTGCGCGTGCACCTGATGCTGGAATGGTTCGAGGAGCAGGGCCGGCGCTGGCGGGGCCGCCTGGAGCGCGCCCCGCACCGTCGCTCCCCCGCCGCCCCGGCTCCCCACGCGGCGCTCAAGCAGGGGCGCTACCGCTTCTTCCAGATCCTCGACGCCTACATCCTGCGCAGCTGGCTTTTTTACTTCCTGCTGCTGCTCATCACCTTCTCGGGCATCTACATCATCTTCGATTTCTTCCAGCTCCTGGGCGACATCGTGCGCAACCACGTGGCCTTCACGGTGGTGGTGGATTACTATCGTTTTCTATTACCTCAAGTGGTTTTCCTCATGCTTCCCTTGAGCATTTTGGTGGCTACGCTGGTCTGCTTCGGGCTGCTCACCAAGACCCAGCAGGTGACGGCCATCAAGTCGGCGGGCATCAGCCTCTACCGCATCGCCGCGCCCGTGCTCATCGTGGCCTTCCTGGCCAGCGTCGGCATGTTCGCGCTCGAGGACGCCTACCTGCCCGCCACCAACCAGCGCCAGGACGCCCTGCGCAACCAGATCAAGGGCAAGCCCGCCCAGACCTACTACCGCCCCGACCGGCAGTGGATCTTCGGGGAGTCGAACGACATTTACAACTACCGCTTTTTCGACGCCGACCAGAACGTCTTCGCCAACCTCTCGGTCTTCGAGTTCGACCCCAAAACCTTCACCATGACGCGGCGCATCTACGCGGCGCGCGCCTTCTGGGAGCCGCCCCTCCAGAGCTGGGTGCTGGAGCGCGGCTGGGTACGCGACCTGTCCGGCGACCAGGTGACCGAGTACACCCCCTTCACCATGCGCAGCTTCCCGGAGATGAAGGAACACCCCTCTTACTTCAAGAAAGAGGTGAAGCCCTCGGCGCAGATGAGCGTGCTGGAATTGCGGCGCTATATCAACGAGCTCACCCAGAGCGGCTTCGACGTGGTGCGCCTTTCGGTGCAGTTCTACCGCAAGTTCTCCTTCCCGCTCATGGCCTTCGTGGTGGCGCTAATCGGCATTCCCTTCTCCTTCTCGATGGGCAGCAAGGGGGCGCTGGCGGGCATCGCGCTCAGTATCGGCATCGCCATACTCTACTGGTCCACCTCCTGCCTCTTCGAGGCCATGGGAAACCTGAACCAACTTCCCGCCGTGGTGGCCGCCTGGTCGCCCGACGTGCTGTTTGGGTTGGGGGGGATTTATCTCTTCCTGCGAGTCAAGACGTGACAGAGGCCGTGACGAGTGACAAGTGACGAGAAAGCGGAAGCCAGAAGTCAGAAGCCAGAATAGATCCCAGGCCCACCCTCAAGCACACGCCTTCAAGACTTGCTCAATGCCTTTCTCCTGATGACAACCTTCTGCTTCTGGCTTCTTGCTTCTTGCTTCTTGCTTCTGAGTTCTGACTTCCAGCTTCTGAGCACGGAACTCTGCTCCTGACCGGCAACACAATTCAAGACTCACGGCTACCGCCGCAGGCCCCTGGCTTACCACTCGTCACTTGTCACTCCTCACGGCCTCTAGCTGTCGACGCGCCGACATTGGAAAGCAGTGACAAGTTACGAGTGACAAGTGACGAGCAAAAATAAAAGCCAGAGAGAAGATCCCGGGAACGGCAATGAACCGCGCCCGGGCTTCCCTTCTGGCTTCTTGCTTCTGGCTTCTCCCAAGACTTCAAGTAATACTTTAACTTCAAACTACGCGTTGCTGTAGCCGTTCTGCTGTCTGCGGATGGCCGCCTGCGCCGCCGCCAGGCGCGCGATGGGCACGCGGTAGGGCGAGCAGCTCACGTAGTTCAGCCCCGCCTCCGCGCACACCTCGATCGAAGACGGGTCGCCGCCGTGCTCGCCGCAGATTCCCACCTTCAGGTTGGCGCGCGTCGCCCGGCCGTCCGAAGTCCCGATCTTCAGCAGCCTCCCTACCCGCTTGGGGTCGAGCACCGCAAAGGGGTCGGCGGGCCAGATCTTCTGCTGCGTGTAGGCCTTGATGATCTTTCCGCAGTCGTCGCGCGAAAGCCCGAAGGTGGTCTGCGTCAGGTCGTTGGTGCCGAAGCTGAAGAATTCGGCCTCGCGGGCGATTTCGCCGGCCGACAGCGCCGCCGCCGGCAGCTCGATCATGGTACCCACCAGGTATTCGACCTTCACGCCCTTCTTGGCAAAGGCCTCGCGCGCCGCCTTGTTGACGATCTCCTTCTGCAGCGCCAGTTCCTTCACCTCGCCCACCAGCGGAATCATGATTTCCGGCATGGCGGTAATGCCCTGCTTCTTGGCGTCGCAAGCGGCCTCAAAGATGGCGCGCGCCTGCATCTCGGTGATTTCGGGATAGAGGATGCCCAGCCGGCAGCCGCGCAGGCCCATCATGGGATTGAACTCGTGCAGGCCTTCCACCACCGCCAGGAGCTTCTTGAGCTTGGCGAGCTTGGGCGACTTCTTGCGCTTGGCTTCCAGGACGGCGATTTCCACCATCAACTCCTCGCGCTTGGGCAGGAACTCGTGCAGGGGCGGGTCGAGGGTGCGGATGGTCACCGGCAGCCCGTCCATGGCCTTGAAGAGCCCGAAAAAGTCCTTGCGCTGCATGGGCAGGAGCTTGGCCAGCGCCTGGCGCCGCTCCTTTTCGTAGCGGGCGGCTTCCTTCGCATCGCTGGTCTCCTTGCAGGCCATGATCATGCGCTGCACGTGCGGCAGGCGGTCGGAGGCAAAGAACATGTGCTCGGTGCGGCACAGTCCGATGCCCTGCGCGCCAAAGCGCCGCGCCACGGTGGCGTCGCGGGGGATGTCGGCGTTGGCGCGCACGCCCAGCTTCCTGGCCTCGTCGGCCCACTTCATGAACTCGGCAAACAGGCCGCTCGAAGGGTCGGGCTCGCTGGTCGAAGCCTTGCCCAGGATGACGCGCCCGGTCGAGCCGTCGAGCGAGATCCAGTCGCCTTCCTTGATGACGTGGCTGCCGATCTTCACCTGGCGGCGCTTCTCGTCCACTTCCGCGTCGCCGCACCCCGCCACGCAGCATTTCCCCATGCCGCGAGTCACCACTGCGGCGTGCGAGGTCATGCCGCCTCGCGAGGTGAGAATTCCCACCGCCACTTCCATGCCGTGAATGTCGTCGGGAACGGTCTCGGCGCGCACCAGGATGACCGGGCCGCTCTTACCCTGTACCGCGGCTTCGTCGGCGGTAAAGACCACGCGCCCCACGGCGGCGCCTGGCGATGCCGGCAAGCCCTTTGCTATCACCTTCAAACCGGCAGATTCATCAAGTACAGGATGAAGGAGCTGGTTGAGCTGCTCGGGCTCCACGCGCATGAGCGCTTCCTGCGGCTCGAGCAGCCCCTCGTGCACCATCTCGACGGCAATCTTCACCGCCGCCGGCCCCGTGCGCTTGCCGTTGCGCGTCTGCAGCATGTAGAGCTTGCCTTCCTGGATGGTGAATTCGAAGTCCTGCACGTCCTTGTAGTGGTGCTCGAGGCGCGAGGTGATCTCGCGCAGTTGGTTGTAAGCGTCCAGGTTGACCTTGCCGAGCTCGGTGATGGGCACCGGGGTGCGCACGCCCGCCACCACGTCTTCGCCCTGGGCGTTCATCAGGAACTCGCCGTAAAACTCCTTATTGCCGGTGGCCGGGTTGCGTGTAAAGCCCACGCCCGTGCCCGAGGAGTCGCCCATGTTGCCGAAGACCATGGTCTGCACGTTGACGGCGGTGCCCAGGTCGTCGGAGATCTTGTTCATGCGCCGGTAGGTCTTGGCGCGGGGGTTGAACCAGGAGCGGAAGACCGCCTCGACGGCCATGGCCAGCTGGGTGCGCGCTTCCTGCGGGAAGTCCTTCCCCGTCTCGCGCTTCACCACCTGCTTGTAGCCCACGATAACCTCTTTCAGGTCCGCGGCCGTAAGTTCGGTGTCGAGCTTGATGCGGCGCTTTTTCTTCTGGCCGTCGAAAACGTGCTCGAACTTGTCTTTGGGGATCTCCAGCACCACGTTGCCGAACATCTGGATAAACCGCCGGTAGCTGTCGTAGGCAAAGCGCGGGTTCTGGGTCTTCTCGGCGAAGGTGACCACCACGCGGTCGTTCATACCGAGGTTGAGGACGGTGTCCATCATGCCGGGCATGGAGAACTTGGCGCCCGAGCGCACGGAGACGAGCAGGGGCTTGGAGGGATTGCCGAGCTCCTGGCCGAGCAGCTTCTGAAGCACTTCCAGGGCCGCGGTGTACTCGCGGACAATGGGCTCGGGAAGCCGGTTGCCGTTTTCGAAATAGAGCAGGCAGGCGGAGGTGGCGATGGTGAAGCCGGGAGGGACGGGCAAGCCGGCGTTGGTCATTTCCGCCAACCCGGCGCCCTTGCCGCCCAGCACGTCCTTCATCGAGCCGTTGCCCTCAGCCTTGCCGCCGCCAAACGCATAAACGTACTTTTCCATTTTAAAGTGCTCCTTGAAGTTTGATTTCCAAATCTCTCGGTGATCCACGGACAGCGAGGGGAACGTTTCTGCTGTTCACTGTTCCCTGTTCACTGCTCCCTGCCTTTCAATGTCGACGCGTCGACGCGCGGGCCGGGGACGATTTCCGCCAGCTTCGCCACGCCGGAAAAAAGCCCGTCGAGCTGCCCGAGCAGCCGCAGGCGATTGGCGCGCACCTCCCGGTCCTCGGCCATCACCAGCACCTTGTCAAAGAACCGGTCCACGCGCTCGCGTAGCTCTGCGATACGCTTCAGACCGGCGGCGTAGTCCCGGCGCCCAAAGCACTCTTCCGCCTCGCGCTGCGCCGCCCCGAAACCCTCGTACAATTCCCGCTCCGGACCCGCCTCCAGCCGCCCGGCCTCCACTTCCCCGGGCTGCCAGTCGTCGGCGCCCGCCGACTTGGCCAGAATATTTTTGATGCGCTTGGCGGCCGCCGACAGCGCCTCAAAATCCGCCGTGTCGCGAATCGCCTCCAGCGCCTGGGCGCGCGCCCAAACGTCCGCCGGCACGTCCCATCCCGCCGCCAGCACCGCCCGCACCGTGTCGTAGCGCAGCCCGCGCCCCGACTCTAAATAATACTGCAAGCGCTCCTCGAAGAAGGCCAGGATCGCGGCAAAAACTTCTTCGCGCCCGCGCCGCCATTTCACCTGCAACTCCGTGACCGCCTGCTGCACCAACTGCCGCAGGCTGATCGCCAGTGGAACTTCAACCATCACTTTAATAACGCCGTTGCCCGCCCGGCGCAGCGCGAACGGGTCGCTCGAGCCCGTGGGCTCAAGGCCCACCGCAAATCCCCCCACCACGCTGTCCAGCTTGTCGGCCACCGAAACCACCGCTCCCTCGGCCGAGCGCGGGCAGGGGTCGTCGTGCCCCTTGGGCAGGTAGTGGTCGTAGATGGCCTCGGCCACCTGCGGCGGCTCCTTCTGGGTCCGCGCGTAGAGCCCGCCCACCACGCCCTGCAATTCCGGAAACTCGCCCACCATTTGCGTCGTCAAGTCGCACTTGCAAAGGCTCACGGCGCGCGCCACGGCCTGGCGGGCTACCGGCGCGCTCCCCTGCTCCTCCATCAGGCAGCAGATTTCCCCGGCCAGATTTTGCATGCGCGCGGTCTTGGCGGCGTAGCTGCCCAGGTCGGCCTGGTAGGTGACGCCTTCGAGCGCCGCCTGGCGCTCGCTAAGCGGCACGCGCTGGTCGGCCTTCCAGAAGAATTCCGCGTCCGAGAAGCGCGCCTCCAGGACGCGCTCGTGCCCTTCCCGGATCAGTCCCTTGGGATCGCCGTCCACGTTGAGGATGGCCAGGAAGCGCGGCTGGAGCTCGCCCTGCCCGTTCTCGACGGCAAAATACTTCTGGTGGTCGAGCATGACGGTAATCAGGATCTCGCGCGGCAGGTGGAGGAACCGGGCGTCGAAGCCCCCCACCAGCGCCCGCGGCCACTCGGTCGAGTTGACGACCCAATCCTCCAGGCCCTGGTTGGGGACGATGCGCAGATTCAACTTCTCAAGTACTACTTGAGATTCTTTTCGCACCCTCTCGCGGCGCGCCGCTGGGTCGAGCTCCACCTGAAGGCGCTCGAGCGCCGTGACGTATTCCTTGAAGCTTGCGACCCGAACCGCCTCGCGCCCCATGGTTCGCAGGCCGCGCGTGCGGTCGCCGGATTTGACCCCGGCAAACTCGAAGGGTACCACCTGCGCCTGCTTCCCTTCTCCCAGGATCGCCAGGAGCCAGCGCACCGGGCGGACGAACCGCGGGCCGGCTTTGGCCACCCAGTACATGCTCTTGGGAAAACTCAGGCTCTCGACGACCCGAGGTAGCGTTTCAGCGAGAATTTGGCCTGCCGGGAGGCCTTGGAGGGACTTGTGCACGGCCAGGTATTCGCCCTTGGGGGTGGTGGTGCGGACCAACTTCGCGATCTCGACGCCGTTCTTGGCGGCAAAGCTCTCGGCGGCGCGCGTCGGCTTGCCCGCTTGGTCGAAGGCCACACGCACGGGAGGGCCCTGGATTTCTTCAGTCTTGTCGGGCTGGCTGGCGAGCACCGACGTCCGCGCCACCAGCCGCCGGGGCGTCGAATAAGTCTGCGCCTCGGCCCCCTCGGGCAGCAGCCGGGCCTCGCGCAAAGCCGCTTCCAGGGCCTTGCCAAAGCCCGCCTGGGCGTCGGTCAGGAAGCGCGCCGGAACCTCTTCCACGCCGATTTCGACGAGCAGAGGAAGGGTTTCGGAATTGGGGGTTGGGGATTCGGCCAAAGGCGCGCCCTTGGAGCCGCTCGGCTTTTGACCTTCAACTTTCGACTTTTGACTTTTCGAACTCACGCCGGTTCCGCCTCCACCATGGGTGCCTCCGCGGCCGTCTGGCGTTCCAGGTACAGCCGCGCCACCTCGCAGGCCATCTTGCGGATGCGCGCGATCATGGCTACGCGTTCGGTGACGCTGATGGCCCCGCGGGCGTCGAGGATATTGAACAGGTGCGAGCACTGGAGGCAGAATTCATAGGCCTTGCGCAGGGGCAGGCGGGCGTCCAGGGGCAAGCCCAGCAGGCTCTGCGCCTCCGCCTCGGCCAGCGTGAAGAGCTCCCGTACGCGGGCGACGTCGGCGGCCTCAAAATCGTAGACCGAAAGCTCCAGTTCCTCGGCCCGGCGCAGGTCGCCGTAGCTGGCTTGGTCGTTCCAGCGCACCTTATAGACGTCCCCGGTGCCTTGCAGGAAGGCCGCGATGCGCTCCAAGCCGTAGGTGATCTCGACCGAAATGGGCTCCAGGTCCACGCCCCCGCACTGCTGGAAGTAGGTGAACTGGGTAATCTCCAGGCCGTCCAAAACCACCTGCCAGCCGATGCCCCAGGCGCCCAGCGTGGGCGCTTCCCAGTTGTCCTCCTCAAAGCGAATGTCGTGGTGCCGGAGGTCAATGCCCAGGCTGGTCAGGCTCTCGAGGTAGATGTCCTGGATGTCGTCGGGAGGCGGCTTGAGGATGACCTGCATCTGGGTGTGCTTGGCCAGGCGGTGGGGATTCTCGCCGTAGCGGCCGTCGGCGGGGCGGCGGGAGGGCTGAAGGTAGGCCACGCGCCAGGGGGCAGTACCCAAGACGCGCAGAAAAGTCTCCGGGCACATCGTCCCTGCCCCGACCTCCAGGTCGTAGGGCAGCGCCAGGACGCATCCCCGGCCGGCCCAGAAACGGCTCAACTCCAACATGATATCTTGGAAGTTAAGCCCTTGATCCGAAAGGTCTTCGCTTTTTGATTGCTTAGGCATCCGAGTCTCGTCGCTAAAAGTAAAAAAGCGCCGCCACTCCGTCCGGGGAGCTTCCCAGCCCGGAGGGCGCTTCAGGCTTCCTCATGCAGCAGGCTGCGCGTGGCCAAGGTCTTCTCCACGTGCGCCTGGATGACCTCTTCCAGAAATCGCTGCACTTCGCGGCTGCCGGCGGGCAGCTCGTGAAGTTCCATCCACTCCGGAAGCGTGGCGTGGCGGGCGCTGGCGGCAAACCTCAGGCCGCCGGCCGGCACGGCGCGCGGCGTCGCGGCCGTACGGCAGAGCCTGCACACCAACCCTTCCGAGCCGGGGCCGTAGTAACCCGCCTCCGCCTCCAGTTCCCTTCCACAGCTCGCGCAGCGGTCCAGATCCGGCAAAAACCCGCCCAGCCGCAGCATCCAGTAGTTGTAATAAAGCAGCGGGCGCGTGACCTGCCTGGAGGCCTTCAAAGCCTTCAGCACCGCGAGCAGCAGGCGGAAGACCCGCTCGTTCACCTCGCGCTCGGGCAGAAAGCGCTCGGCCACTTCCGCCACGTACTGCGCCGCCACCTGCACGCCGTAGTCCTGCTGCATGGCGAAGAACGACTCGATCAGCTCGGCGGAGTTCAGCCGCAGCAGGTCGCGGTTCTCACGCTCGAAAATCCAGAGCCGGATGTAGCTCAGGGGCTCGAGCGTCGCCCCATAACGGCTTTTGGGACGGCGGGCGCCCTGCGCCACCCCCCGCAAGCGCCCCAGTTGCCGGGCAAACAGGGAAACAATCTTGTCGGCTTCCCCCAACCGGTAGGTGCGGAGGACGATCGCTTCCGTTTCCTTCAGTGGCATGAAGATTGTCGGCGTGCCGACAAATTAAGAAAACTAACATATCGCTCCGCGAGCGAAAAGGAAAATGTAAAACCTCGCCGCCTGCGCGCGCGCAAAGCGCTGCGCAATGCCCGCCGGCGTGCGTTCACAGCCCTGAGAGACGAAGCTCGGCACCAAGCCCATGGCGACGGCCATTCCACGACGAACTGCGCTTGCGATCCTTCGCAACGTCCAGGACCTCGAAATGCGCCAATTGTAAGCGCCGTGTTTGCAGGTGATTACAGGAGGCCTGTGGGAAACCTGTGGCGCTCTTGTGGAAAATGAATTATGTAAACCACCTACCTCCACCGGAAATATTATCGGACGTGCCTGTGGAAGACTCTCTCCCTCGCCGCGCCTGCTCCTCGACGCCGCGCTAGGACATTTGAGTTGCAAGACTCCGAGCGCGGCGATAGAGTACCGCCAACGACGCGCATGACGACTCTGAAAATTGACGTGGTTGGCTTAGGGCTGAACGCTACCGACACGGTGCTTCTGGTGGACGGCTTCCCTGCCCTGGGAGGCAAGGAGCGCCTCCTCGGCTCGCTCTTCCAGGCGGGAGGCCAGGTGGCGACCGCCCTGGTCACCTGCCGGCGGCTGGGACTCCGCGCCCGCTACATCGGCCGCGTCGGCGACGACGCGGCGGGGCGACTGCAGCTCGCCAGCCTGCGCCGCGAGGGGGTGGACGTCCGATATGTACGCGTCTCGCGGGGCACCCCCAACCAGGTCGGCTACATCGTCGTCGACCAGTCGAGCGGCGAGCGCACGGTCTTCTGGGACCGCCACCCGCGCCTGGCGGTCAGGCCTCGCGAGGTCCCGCGCTCGGCCATCCTCACCGCCCGCGCCCTGCACGTGGACGGGTGCGACGTCGAGGCCTGCCGACAGGCGGCGCGATGGGCTCGCGCCGCGGGGATCCCGGTCACCGCCGACGTGGACACCCTCTATCGCGGCCTGGAGAAGCTTCTGCCCTGGGTGGACCACCTGATCGCCTCCGCCGACCTGCTCCCTGCCCTGACGGGGTAATCCGACCCTCTGTAGGGCCTCGCCCGGCTGGCCGCCGAATACGGCATGACCACGGCGGGCGTGACCCTGGGGCGCGACGGCGCGCTGGCTTACAGCGCCGGCAGTTTTTCTTACTCACCTGGTTTTGAGGTCAAGGCAGTGGACACCACGGGCGCCGGCGACGTTTTCCACGGCGCTTTCATTTACGGGCTGCTGGCCGGCTGGCCGTTGCCCCGCACCCTGGACTTTGCCAACGCCCTGGCGGCCCTGAATTCGACCGCCCTGGGCGCCCGGGGTGGCATCGCGACGCGCGCTCGGGCCGAAAGGCTGATGGCCGTGGGGCGACGCCGCTCCAACCGCGACTACTTGCCGCCCCCCGCCCGCGGCAGTAAACACCACCCCCACCGCCCCCGCGCGGCCTTACGAGGAGGAACCCGTCCATGAGCCAGGAACACTACGCACTGATTACCGGAGCCTCGAGCGGCATCGGAGC
>JBJKQV010000094.1:0-7445 GCA_046704985.1 Terriglobia bacterium | reverse complement strand
ACGGCGCGGCTGGCGGTGGAGGCGGCGTCGCCGTTCGGTTGGGAGCGCTACGTGGGGCTCCAGGGCGCGGTGATCGGCATGACGCGCTACGGGGCTTCGGCGCCCGCCAAGGTGCTGGCGGAAAAGTTCGGCTTTACGGCCGCCCACGTGGTGGAGCGCGCGCGCCAGCTCCTGGCCCACTAGGTATCCACATCCAGATCCGAATTTCGGAGGAGAACGATGGCTCAGAATCCTTTGCGCGAATTGAACCGGCTCGGTCAGAGCGTCTGGCAGGATTACATCCGACGCGACGAGCTGCTTTCCGGTGAGCTTGCCAAACTCATTGCCGAAGACGGCGTCTCCGGCCTCACCTCCAACCCCAGCATCTTCCAGAAGGCCATCGCCGCAGGCCAGGACTACGACCAGAGCATCCGGCAATACGTCGCCGAGGGGCTGGAGGGCCCGGCGCTTTTCGAGCGCCTGGCGGTGGAAGACATCCAGAATGCTTGCGACCTGATGCGGCCCGCCTACGACGCGACGAAAGCGCGCGACGGGTTTGTGAGCATCGAGGTGTCGCCGCGCCTGGCGCGCGAGACCCAGGCTTCGCTCGACGAGGCGCGGCGCCTCTGGAAAACCGTCAACCGTCCCAACCTGATGGTGAAGATTCCGGGCACGCGCGAAGGCCTGCCGGCCATCCAGGAGGCGCTCAGCGAGGGCATCAACATCAACATCACGCTGCTGTTTGCCGTGGAGCGCTACGTGGAAGTGGCGGAAGCCTATTTGGCGGCGCTCGAAAAGCGCGCCGCGGACGGCCAGCCCGTCGACCGCGTGGCTTCGGTGGCCAGCTTTTTTGTCAGCCGCATCGATTCGCTGCTGGACAAGCAACTGGAGGCAAATCTGGGCGCGGCGTCCGGCGACGCCAAGAAACTGATCGGGGGCCTGCTCGGCAAGGTGGCGGTTGCCAACGCCAAGGCGGCCTATCAGGAGTACCGGAGGCTGTTCGACGGCCCGCGCTTCGAGGCGCTGAAGAAGAAGGGCGCCGGCGTGCAGCGCGTCCTCTGGGCTTCCACCAGCACCAAGAACCCCAAGTATTCCGACGTGCTCTACGTTGAAGACCTCATCGGACCGCAGACGGTGAACACCCTGCCGCCCGAAACTATGAAGGCGTTCCGCGACCACGGCAAGGCGCGACTGACCCTGGAAGAAGGCGTGGACGAGGCGCGGCGCGTGCTCTCCTCGCTCCCCAAGGCGGGCGTGGACCTCGCCGCCGCCACGCGCCAATTGGAAGAGGACGGCATCCGGCTTTTTGCCGAGGCCTACGACAAACTTTTGAAAGGCTTGGAGGAAAAGCGCCAGGCGATGACGGCCGCCGGAGCCGCCGGTTTTTCGGCGGCGCTCGGCAAGCTCGCCCCGGCGGTGGAAGAGACCCTAGAGAAACTGGACGGCGAAAAATTCGCCTCGCGCCTGGCGGCGCGCGACGCGGCGCTCTGGAAGCAGGACCCCGAGCACCAGAAGATCATCCGCAACGCCCTGGGCTGGCTGAACATTTCCGAGTCTATGCTGAAGCACGTGGACGAGCTCACGGGCTTCGCCGACCAGGTGCGCAAGGAAGGGTATGGGCACGTGGTGGTGCTGGGGATGGGCGGTAGCAGCCTCTGCCCGGACGTCTGCCGCGAGACCTTTGGGGCGCGCCCCGGCTACCCGCAGTTGGAGGTGTTGGACTCGACCGTGCCCGGTGCCATCAAGCGCCTGGAGGAATCTCTCGACCCCGCCAAGACGCTCTTTCTGGTTTCCAGCAAGTCGGGTGGCACGACCGAGACTTTGAGCTTTTTCAAGTACTTCTATGAGCGCGTGCGCCAGGCGCGCGGCGAGCGGGCGGGCGAGAACTTCGTCGCCATCACTGACCCGGGGACGGCGCTCGAAAGGCTGGCCGCGGAAAAGGAGTTCCGGCGGGTTTTTCCCGGGACTCCCGATATCGGCGGGCGCTACTCGGCGCTTTCCAATTTCGGCATGGTGCCGGCGGCGCTGGCGGGGGTGAACGTGCGCGCGCTGCTCGAACAGGCGGAGCGCATGCGGCGCGGCTGCTCAAGCCCCTTACCGGCGAAGCAGAACCCCGGCCTCAGCCTGGGCGCCACTCTGGGGGCCGCGGCGCAAGCGGGTCGCGATAAAGTGACGTTCTTTGCCTCGCCCGGCGTGCGCGGGTTTGAAAACTGGGTCGAGCAGCTCATCGCCGAAAGCACCGGCAAGGAAGGGAAGGGCATCCTGCCCGTGGCGGGAGAGAAGATCGGCACCCCGGAAGTTTACGGCGACGACCGGCTGTTTGTGCACATCGAGCTGGCGGACGAGATGCGCGAGCGTTTCGACCCCAAGGTTCAGGCCCTGGAAGACGCCGGCCATCCGCTGCTGCATTTTGTGCTCAACAACAAGCTGGAACTGGGGCAGGAGTTTTACCGTTGGGAGGTGGCGACGGCCGCGGCCGGGTCGTTGCTGGGCATTGACGCCTTCGATCAGCCCAACGTGCAGGAGAGCAAGGACAACACCAAGCGCCTGCTCGAACAATTCCGCTCCACCGGCAAACTGCCCGAAGAGGCGCCGTACCTCGTTGCCGGCGAGGTGAAGCTTTACGGTTGCCCGGGGACTGCGAGCCCCCAGACAAAGGACCTGGGCGCCTGCCTGACCGCCTTTTTTGCCCAGGCGCGCCCCGGCGACTACGTGGCGCTGATGGCTTATCTGGAGCCGGCGCCCATTTACAAGGCGCTGTCGCAGGCGCTGCGCATTCGCTTGCGCGACGCGCTGCGCCTGGCCACCACTTTGGGCTTCGGGCCGCGATTCCTGCACTCCACCGGCCAGCTCCACAAGGGCGGCGCAGCCAATGGGCTGTTTATTCAGATCACTGGGAACGATGCGGAGGATCTGCCGGTCCCCGGTGAGCCTTACACTTTCTCGGTGCTCAAGCAGGCGCAGGCGCTCGGCGACCTGGAAGCGCTGCGCAGCCGCCAGCGGCGGGTGATTCGCCTGCACGTAGGCCCCAGCGTCCAGGCGGGACTCGACGAGCTCACCAAACTGCTGGAAAGCGCCGTGGCCGCCGCGCGCCACTGACGGCGCGGCCGCCGGAAAGATCACATGGCAGAAAGCGCCCTTGCTCCCAACCCGTTGCGTGAAGGCCTGCGCTTGCGCCGCACCCCGCGCCCCTGCGCCATGGTGATTTTCGGCGCCTCGGGCGACCTGACGGCGCGCAAGCTCATTCCGGCGCTCTATTACCTGGCGCGCGAGCACCTGCTGCCCGCCGGGTTTTCGGTGATCGGCTGCGGGCGCACGCGCTTTTCCGACGACCAGTTCCGCGACAAGATGCGCCAGGCGGTGGGGAAGTACCTCGGCTTGCCCGGCGGTCCCGATCCGTTTCTGGAAAGCTTTCTCCAAAACACTTTCTATCTGGCCGGCGACTTCAACCAGGGAGCCGCTTACGAGCAGTTGAAGCAAATCTTGCGCCGGCTGGACGGCGAGGGCAAGACGGCGGGCAACCGAATTTATTACATGGCCACACCGCCGAGTTTTTTCCCGGTCATCGCCGGACACCTGGGCGCCGCGGGCCTGGCCAAGCCCGAGGACTGCGACAAGTGCTGGACGCGCCTGGTGATCGAAAAGCCCTTCGGGCGCGACCTTGCCTCCGCCCGCGAGCTGAACCGCGCCGTCACCCAGGTTTTTGCCGAGGAGCAGATTTACCGCATCGACCACTATCTGGGCAAAGAGACGGTCCAGAACCTGTTGGTCTTTCGCTTTGCCAACGGCATCTTCGAGCCCGTTTGGAACCGCCGCTACATCGACCACGTGCAGATCGCCGTGGCGGAGGAGATCGGCGTCGAGAACCGCGGGTCGTACTACGAAGAGGCGGGGCTGGTGCGCGACATGATCCAGAACCACGTCCTGCAACTGCTCAGCCTGGTGGCCATGGAACCGCCCGCGAGCTTCAACGCTGCGGCCGTGCGCGACGAGAAGGCCAAGGTCATGCGCGCCCTGCGGCCCTTTCCCGACGATCGCCTGGGGGACTTTGCCGTGCGCGGGCAGTACGTTCAGGGCTTTGCGGGCGGCAAGGAAGTCCCCGCCTACCGCGCCGAGGCGCGCGTGGCGCCCCAGTCGGCGGTCGAAACCTACGCGGCGCTCAAGCTCTACATCGACAACTGGCGCTGGGCCGACGTGCCCTTCTACGTGCGCTCCGGCAAGCGGCTCTCGAAGCGCGTTTCGGAGATTTCCATCCGTTTCCGCCGCGTGCCTCACCTGCTGTTCCGCGGCGAGGTGACCGATGCCATCGAGCCCAACCTGCTTTCGCTGCGCATCCAGCCCAACGAAGGGATCTCGCTCAAGTTCAGCGCCAAGCTGCCCGGCACGTCGATGGAGATCCGGCCGGTGCGCATGGATTTCCGCTACGGCGAGTCGTTCGGGGCGACGCCGCCCACCGCCTACGAAACTCTGCTGCTCGACTGCATGCTTGGCGACAGCACGCTGTTTACGCGCGGCGACGCCGTGGACCTGGCCTGGGAGTTGGTAACGCCGCTGCTCGAGCGCTGGCAGGCGGCGGGACGCCAGGGGCTGGCGTTTTACGAAGCGGGGAGCTGGGGCCCCGCGGAGGCGGACGCTTTCATCGCCCGCGACGGACGGCGCTGGCAGGCGCTCTGAACATGGCAGTGCCGAACGGCCGCGGAAAGAACTCGGAGATGGCCTTGACGCTTGAATCTTTGACCGGCGGCGCGCCGCGCCCGGTGGCGATGGCAGAGCTGGAGGCGCAGCTTTCCGCCCTCTGGCGCGCGGCGGCAGCGGAGTCGGGCGAAAACGCCATCACCCGCGCCTGCGCCTTGACACTGCTGGTCTACGTGGAAAGCGAAGAAGCGGCGCGCGAGGTGAGCGAGTTGGTCGCCGCGCTGACTCGTCAGGCTCCTTGCCGCGCCGTGATTATGGTGGTCGAAGCGGGCGGCCCGGCGGAGTTGCGCGCCGCCATTTCCGCGCATTGCCACCTGCCGGTGGGGGGTGACAAGCAGGTTTGCTGCGAGCAGGCCACCGTGTACGCGCGCGGGGAAGCGCTTCGCGATCTGGCGCCGGCGGTGCTGCCGCTGATCATCTCCGACCTGCCCGCTATCCTTTGGTGGCGCGCCGGGCGCTTTGCTCCGCCGGCGGAGCTGGAGAAGGTCGCGCGCGTAGCGAACCGGGTGATTGTGGACTCGGCGCGCTTTGCTGATCCGACTGCGGACCTGCGGAACCTTTGGGTCAAGGTCCAGGAATCGGCGGAGCAGGGGGTGTGGCTGAGCGATCTGAACTGGACGCGCCTCACTCCCTGGCGCGAGCTGATTGCGCAGTGTTACGACGATCCCGAGCGGCGTGAGGCGCTCGAAGGGCTGAGCGAGGTGAGCATCGAGTTCGAACGCCGTTCGGTGCGCAAGGGCGCGCAGGAAGTTCAGGCTCTGCTGCTGGCCGGCTGGCTGGCCAGCCGCTTGGGATGGCGCCCGCGCGGGGGCGGCGAGGGCGGGGGAGCGGAGACGCGAACCTTTGATTTAGACGGACCGCGGGGTCCGGTGCGCGTCGAGTGCGCGGGGCGCGAAGAGCGCCAGGGCGCAGGGGTCTGCTTTCGCATCGTCCTGCGCAGCGAGCGGCCGGAGGTGACTTGCACCCTGGCGCGCGGCGAGGACGGTGTGAGCGTGGAAACGCGCGTGGAACTTCCAGGCCTCGAGCCTGGCACCCGCGCCGTGCGCCTGGCAGTTCCGGAGGAAAGCGATCTGGCCGGGCAGGAACTGAGTTTTTCCGGGCGCGACCGGGTCTTTGAAGAGGCCCTGGAACGGGTCGCGCTCATGACCAGGTAGTCATTTCCCTCCCGGCAAAATCCAAAACCAACCGGGCGCGAGGAAGCGGAGGACAAAGCGCCTTTACTTCTCCGGGTCTCCGAGGGAGAATTCGTCGCATGGTTGAACGTGAGATCAAGGTGTTCGACACCCTGGAGGATCTGAGCCGCGCCGCCGCCGACCGCCTGCGGAAGAGGGTTGCGGAAGCGGCGCCGGAGCAGAAGGTTTCCGTGGCCTTCTCGGGGGGCACCACGCCGCGCACGATGTTCAAGCTGCTGGCTGCGCCGGAGAGCGGCGTCGCCTGGGAGCGCACCGAACTTTTTCAGGTGGACGAGCGCATGGTTCCGCCCGACAACGCGCAGAGCAACTTTCGCGCCATTCGCGGCTACCTGCTGGTGCACGTCCCGGACTTGCAGCGGAGTTTCCACCGCATGTTGGGCGAGGCCGAGGACGCCGCGCGAGCTGCGGAGGATTACGCCCTGACGCTCGAGGCGGCGCTCGACACCGCCCCGGGCGAGTGCCCGCGCCTGGACTTGGTTTACCTGGGTATGGGAGTTGACGGGCACACCGCGTCGCTCTTTCCCGGTTCTCCGGCACTGGAGGAAACCCGGCGATGGGTCCGCCCCAACGCCAGCCCGCGCGTCACTCTGCCCCGCCTGACGCTGACCTATCCCATCCTGAACGCCGCGCGCGAGCTGATCTTCATGGTTTCCGGCGCCGACAAGGCCGAAACGCTTCGCGCGGTGCTCGAAGACCCAATCCGTCCGCGCGAGCTCCCGGCACAGGGAGTGCGCCCGGCGGAGGGGCGGGTACGGTGGTACGTGGACCAGGCCGCCGCGCAACGGCTGCGCCGTCCCCTCAGGAGCGCGCCGTGATTCACATCGCGCCTTCCATCCTTTCCGCGGACTTCACGCGCCTGGCTGAAGAAGTGAAAGCCGTCGAGTCGGCGGGCGTGGACCGCGTCCAGGTTGACGTGATGGACGGGCGCTTTGTGCCCAACATCACCTTCGGGACCTTGGCCGTCGAGTCGTTGCGTTCGCGGACGCGGCTGCTCCTGGAGGCGCACCTGATGGTGACCCCGCCCGAGGATTTCATTGAATCGTTCGCGCGCGCCGGGGCGGATACGATCATTGTCCATCAGGAAGCCACCCCGCACCTGCACCGCGCCCTGCAGCAGATTCGCACCCTGGGCAAGAAGGCCGGCGTGGCCATCAACCCTTCGACGCCCGCGCTGATGATCTCCGAAGTGATCACCCTGGTGGATTTGGTCCTGGTGATGACCGTCAACCCAGGGTTCGGCGGGCAGGAATTCATTCCCGAGACCCTGCCCAAGATTCGCCAGGTGCGCAACGCCATCCGCCAGCGCAACTTGAAGTGCGAGCTGGAAGTGGATGGCGGAATCCACCTAGCCACGGCGCCCCAAGTGGTGGAAGCGGGCGCGGACGTCTTGGTCGCCGGGTCGGCGGTCTTCGGCGTGCCCGAAGGCCCCGCCGAGGCTCTGCGCAAGCTTCAGGAAAGCGTCGCGGCGCGCGCCCAGTAGAAGTTTTCTCTGTCGGGTCGGCAGGGTTGGTGGGATAATGCACTCCGAGGCCGGGCTGAGTGTATTTTAGGCTCTGAACGACGGACCCCCGGCCCTCC
>JBJKQV010000093.1:0-9606 GCA_046704985.1 Terriglobia bacterium | reverse complement strand
TCTGCGATCTGCGCCGCCAGGCGCAGCGACCCCGCTTCACCGCTCTCGATCCATGGCGGGCGGCCCACCCTTCCCTGGTTGTTTCGCCGTTCATGGTCGCGATGATACTACCTGCAGGCTGCCATTGCACCCGCGAACGCGCGCTGCGGGGCGCCGTCCTTGCGCTGGGCGCAAGGCTGGGGCCGGCGCGAGGGGGGCGACCACCGCGAGCCGCGCGGCCCGCGCGACCAGCGCTAGTTACGCCAAACAGCCGGGAGGCGGCTTTGGGCGCCCTGGGGCGGTCTGGGGCGGATCTTTTCACTCCCCCAGCACCTTGATGAGCACGCGCTTGCGCCGCCGGCCGTCGAACTCGGCGTAGTAAACCTGCTGCCACGGGCCGAGATCAAGTTGCCCCTTGGTGACCGGAACCAAAACCTGGTGGCCGATCATCAAATTCTTCAGGTGGGCGTCGCCGTTGGTTTCGCCGGTGCGATGATGGCGGTAGTCGGCGCGGAAGGGCGCGAGTCTTTCCAGCCACTCTTCGATGTCGGCGATGAGTCCGTCCTCGGCGTCGTTGATGTAAACGCCGGCGGTGATGTGCATCGCCGAGGCCAGCACCAGGCCTTCCTGAATGCCCGTCTTGGCCAGCGCCTTCGCCAGCTCGGAAGTAATGTTGATGAACTCGCGCTGCTTCTTGGTATTGAACCAGAGGTATTCGGTGTGGGCTTTCATAGAGCTCCTTTGCTCGGAAGATTGCCGGCGCGGCGCATCGGGCCGCTCCACCACACTATCACCCCGCCGCGGCGCGCGCCCGGCGCGGCCGGACTCCCGCCGCGCTTCCAATTGCCCAGGTTTGTGTTATCCTTGAATTTTCACCCCGCGGGCGGTTTGAATAGCAACCGATAGCCTAGGTCATCGCGGGCAGTCCTGTTATGTCCAAAGTGCAGAGCTCGAGGAGGACGAAGAAGATGGAGCCTGGCAACACGTCGGCGCACGTCGCGGAAGAAAAACCAGTGCAAGGGGGCGGCATCTTCGTCCATCTCACCCAGGAGGAGCGCGCCCGGCGCACCGATCCGGCCGTCATGAAGCAGTTGCTGGAAAAGATGCTGCTCATCCGGCGCTTCGAGGAGAAGGCCGCGGAGCTTTACACGCTGGGCAAGATCGGCGGGTTCTGTCACCTTTACATCGGCGAAGAGGCGGTGGGCGTGGGCGCCATTTCCACCCTGGGCGCCGACGACTACCTGCTGACTTCCTACCGCGAGCACGGGCACGCGCTGGCGCGCGGCGTGGACGCGGGCGAGATCATGGCCGAGCTCTGCGGCAAGCAGAGCGGGGTTTCCAAAGGCAAGGGCGGGTCCATGCACCTGTTCGACCCGCGGCGCGGTTTCCTGGGCGGGCACGCCATCGTGGGCGGTCAGATTCCGCTCGCCACCGGCGTGGCCTTCGCCGCCAAGTATCAGAAGCAGGAGCGCGTGACGCTGTGCTTTTTCGGCGAGGCGGCGGTGAACATCGGGTCGTTCCATGAATCTCTGAACCTCGCGGCGCTGTGGAAGCTGCCGGTGGTCTACATTTGCGAGAACAACCGCTTCGGCATGGGGACGCCCATCGAGCGCGCCTCCTCCTTGTACGACCTTTCGCAGAAGGCCTGCGCGTACAACATGGCGCGCGCCTACGTGGACGGCATGGACGTGCTGGCGGTGCGCGATAAGGTGGCGGAAGCGGTCGAGCGCGCGCGCAGCGAAAGCGCCCCCACTCTTATCGAGGCCCGCACTTACCGCTTCATGGGCCACTCCATGTCCGACCCCGCGCACGGCCACTATCGCACCAAGGCGGAAGTTGAAGAACAGCGCCGCCAGGATCCCATCAAGCTCTTCGCCTCGACGCTCGAAACCATGGGCGTCATCGACGCCGGCCACATGGCCGAGCTCGACAAGAAGGTGCGCGAGGTGGTCGAGGACGCCGTGGCTTTTTCGGAACGGAGTGAAGAGCCCGACCCGCGCGAGCTGATTACCGACGTTTACAAGGACTGAGATTTCTTTATCCGCATTTTACCGACCGGAGCCAAACCAAGATGGCAATCATGACTTACCGCGAAGCGTTGAACCAGGCGATGAGCGAGGAGATGCGCCGCGACGACCGCGTGTTCCTGATGGGCGAAGAGGTGGGCTTCTACAAGGGCGCCTACAAGGTGAGCAAAGGGTTGCTCGACGAGTTCGGCCCCATGCGCGTCCTCGACACGCCCATCACCGAGCTGGGCTTTACGGGTTTGGGCGTGGGCGCGGCGATGGTGGGGTTGCGCCCCATCGTGGAGATGATGACCTTCAACTTTTCCATCCTCGCCCTCGATCAGATCGTCAACAGCGCCGCCAAGATGCTCTACATGTCGGGCGGGCAGCTTCCCGTGCCCATGGTCATCCGCGGGCCGGGCGGCGCCGGGCACCAGCTCGGCGCTCAGCACTCGCAGGCGCTGGAATCCTGGTTCTGCCACGTGCCGGGGCTGAAGGTGGTGATGCCGTCCACCCCCGCCGACGCCAAGGGTCTGCTCAAGAGCGCCGTCCGCGACAACAACACGGTGATCTGCATCGAGTCGGAAGTCCTTTACGGCACGCGCGGCGAGGTGCCGGAAGGCGACGGTGTGATTCCCCTCGGCGTGGCGGAGGTCAAGCGTCCGGGGCGCGACGTGACCATCGTGGCCCATTCCAAGATGGTGCTCGTGGCGCTCGACGCGGCGCTCGACCTGGCCAAGGAAGGCATCGAGGCCGAAGTGATCGACCCGCGCACCCTGCGCCCCCTGGACACCGAAACCATCATCGAGTCGGTGAAGAAGACCAACCGCTTGGCGGTCGTCGAAGAAGGGTGGCCGTTTGCCGGCGTGGGCGCCCAGGTTGCCGACACCGTGCAGCTCCACGCTTTCGATTATCTCGATTCCCCCATCCTGCGCGTGACCGGGGCGGACGTGCCCATGCCCTACACCAAGCAGCTCGAGCACCTTTGCCTGCCCGACAAAGCGCGCGTCATCGAGGCCGTCCACCGGGCCCTCTATCGGAAATAAAAGGAGAGATATGGTTACCCGTGTTCTGATGCCCAAGGGCAGCGATACGATGACGGAAGGCAAGGTCCTCAAGTGGGTGAAGGGGGAAGGGGACAGTGTTTCCACGGGCGACGCCATCGTCGAGATCGAAACCGACAAGGTGGATATGGAAGTGGAGAGCATGGGCGACGGCGTGCTCCGTAAGATTATTGTTCCCGCCGGCCAGGTGGTACCGGTTGGCCAGCTGCTGGGCGTAGTGGCGGCGGCCAATGACGACGTCGCAGCGGTGATCGCCTCGAGCCAGAAAGTGGCGGAAAAGCCCACGGAAAAGCCGGCTGAAAAAGCTCCGCAAGCAAAGGCGGCTTCTCAGCCAGCTCCCGCGGCTCCGGTGGCCGCACCCCTCGAAGCTCCGGTAGCGACGGGCGGGCGCATCCTGGCTTCACCGCTGGCGCGGCGCATCGCGCAGGAAAAGGGTTTGGATCTGGCGCGCATCGCGGGCAGCGGACCCAACGGACGCATCGTGCGCGAAGACGTGGAGCGTGCCGGAAGCGCGCCGGGCGCCGGGCGTGGCCTGCCGCCGCTTCCTCCGCCGCTGGCGGGCGGCGCGGAGTTCCAGGATCAGCCCTTGAGCGCCATGCGCAAGACCATCGCCGCGCGCCTGGTGCAGAGCCTGGGCCCCGTCCCGCATTTTTACCTCACCATCGAAGTGGACATGCAGCGCGCCAAGGATTTGCGTGAGTCGGCCAACCGCCTCGACCCAGGCCTGAAGCTCACTTACAACGACATTGTCATCAAGGCGTGCGCCGCGGCGCTGCGATTCCATCCGGACGTGAACGCTTCGTTCCTGGGCGACCAGATCCGCTTCCACGGCCGCGTGCATATCGGCGTGGCGGTGGCGGTCGAGGGCGGCGGGCTGATTACGCCCGTCCTGCGCGATTGCGACCGCAAGACCTTGCAGCAGATCTCGCGCGAGTCGAAGGTACTGGTGGCGCGCGCGCGCACTCGCAAGCTCCAGCCCGACGAGTACACCGGTTCCACCTTCAGCGTCTCCAACCTCGGCATGATGGGCATCGAAGAGTTTTCCGCTGTCATCAATCCTCCCGAAGGCGCCATCCTGGCCGTGGGCGCGGTCCTCGAGAAGCCCGTGGTCGCCGAGCACCGCATCGAAATCGGTACCCGCTGCCGCATGACCCTTTCCTGCGACCACCGCGTGGTGGACGGCGCCACCGGCGCCAAGTTCCTCCAGACTTTGCAGGGCATCCTCGAAAACCCCGTTTACCTGGCGTTTTGAACAGTGCTATGGCGCCGTGCGCAGGGCGGTGCTCCGGTCGGCACGCGCCGGAACCCTTCTTGGTAATTGATTTTCCTCAACAACTCCGCACACCTTTTTCCGTGATAGGATTCGTATGAAGTTGGCAGGCCTTGCCGAAAGGGAATTAGGATGAGCACGGTGATCGTGGAACATCGAGCGGAGCTGGAAGCCCTCTGCCGCCGTTATGGTGTGCAGCGCTTGGAGCTCTTCGGCTCGGCGGCGGCGGGCCGAGAAGAGCCAGGAGAGAGCGACCTCGACTTCCTGGTAGAGTTCCACTCCCTGCCTGCGGGCGGACATGCCGATGCCTTCTTTGGCTTGCGGGAGTCCCTGGAAACCTTGTATGGGAGGCCGGTGGATCTCGTCGTTGCCTCCGCTATTCGAAACCCCTACTTCCGCCAATCGGTTGAGCGAACCAAGACGCTCCTTTATGCGGCTTGAAGCCAAGAAATATCTCTACGACATCCAGCAGGCGGGAGAACGCATCGCGGAATTCACTGCCGGGAAGCACTTGGAGGATTACCGCCACGACGCGATGCTGCGTGCCGCCGTCGAGCGGCAATTTGAGATTGTCGGCGAGGCGCTGGCGCGGCTTAGCCGGATTGACGAGGCGCTTGCGGCCCGCATCAGCGAATACCGGCGCATCGTGGCTTCCCGCAACATCCTCATCCACGGCTACGCGGATGTCGACGACCGGGTGGTGTGGGATGCATCGAAACCAAGCTCCCAGTCCTTCGGCACGAAGTTGAAGAGTTGCTGAGGGGCGTATGAGCGGTGAGCGCCCGGCCGCCAAGTTCCTCCAGACTTTGCAGGGCGTCCTCGAAAACCCCGTCTACCTGGCGTTTTGACCGAAGGGGGTTGTAGAATCTTCTTGGCGGCGCGCCAGCGGAGACGAGGATGTACCTTCGCTATTCCCTCGTTAAGAAAACGTGTGTAGCCTCAACTATCTTTTTGGGGGCGTTGCTCAGTTGCGTTGCGTGTAGAGTTCCTCGATCACGGCCCCAAAATACAGCGCATATCGACAAGATCCTTGTTCTGAAAAGCCAACACAAGCTCGAGCTCCTGAGCCATGAGCGGGTCATTAAGACTTACTACGTCGCATTGGGAAGAGCCCCGGGCGCGAAAGTAAAGGCTGGAGACCACAAGACTCCCGTGGGGCTCTATCGGGTTGACTCTAAGGTTGTGAACAGCAGGTTTTACAAAGCGCTGCACATCTCCTATCCCAACGCTTCCGACTTGGCAAGGGCGCGTGCGCTGGGGGTTAGCCCGGGTGGGGCGATCGCGATCCACGGGGTCCCTTGGTACTTCGGGTGGCTAGGGAGGGTCCAGCATAGGGTTGACTGGACCAACGGCTGTATTGCCGTTGCAAACTCCGAGATGGAGGAAATCTGGAAGATGGTTCCGGTGGGCACGCCGGTTGACATCAGGCCATAGAAGCACGCTGAGATTGGGGCCGCACCGCTCGGTGTCGGCGTCGTCAATCCGTAGTTGCCTCAATTTCGGGGGGGGCAGTGCGATTCTGCGGCCACTCGAATCTCGCGGTCGGATTCCTTCAGCCGCGAAAGCTCCTTCGGCTTCCAACGGTTTGCCCAGCCGTTTTTGTGCGGCTTGCACAGCCCGCAAGCACGGCGCTTGACTTTGAGCCTTTTGCGCATGGAGGAATTCTAGCACGCTCCACTGGCGGTTCGGGTTCTGCCCCAACAGAGGACTATGGGAAGTAGCGGTAAATCTCCCGCCGATGAAGAACTCTCACGAAGATGACCGTTTCATTCTCGACTGACAGGCCGACGCGGTATTGGCCAATGCGGAGGCGGTAGTACGTTCCTTCGGCGCGCAGTTTCTTCAGGCCTGGCACGCCTGCCAAGCTCTCCGCACTTTCCACGTTTTCAATGAGGGTTTGGATTCGCTGGAAAAGCGATCGGTCTTTGACGCTGCGCAGGTCGCGAACGAAGCTTGACTTAAAAGCGACCTTCAACGCCCGCTCTCAAGGGTGGAAAGAACTTCGCCACGGCTGGCATCCGTAGTCTTAAGGCCTTCCTCAATGGCGCGAGTCATGGCGATGTCCTCCAGGGCCTCCCGGACGACGTCGCGCAGCATATCCTTCCGCTCGTCGAGCACCTCGCGGAGCGCCTCCTTGAGAGCACGCTTGAGCCGTTCGTCCTCAGACAATCGCTGGGTCATCGAGAGTCCTCCCGCTTGTTTATTTTACCTGATATTGGGAAGCGCCCGCGGCTTTTCCTTACCTCGAAAAAGTGCCGGGAAGCTCCTGCCCTCGGCTGACTCTATTCCCCCAAAGGTTTCTGAGACGAGTCGTCGCTGAGGAGTTTCTCCGCAAGTCGGGGCATTGGCGGAGTATGAAGTTTTGGAACTCCACGCACAAGTCGCTTCAGGGAAATAGGGGAGATCCCCGTCTTAACTTTCCACGCGCCGCTTGATCTGGTCCACCAACTCACCCACGTCCACGGGGCGCAAGAGGATCATCTCGAAGCCGCGGCCTTTCAGGTGCTTCCCCATGATAAGGTTGCGCCCGGCGACGATCCAGGTGGGAATCTGGGGGCTCCAGGCGGCCAGGGTTTCGATCTCGGCGGCAGGGTCGTCGCTCGCGGTGAGGTCCGCGACGACGACGGCGGGCAGCACTTCGCCCAAACCGTCGAGCGCCTCGCCGGCGGTTTCGTAGGCCTCCACATCCACGCCTTCCTCCAGCAATTGCGCGCGCACCAGCGCCCGCTCTTGCCACTCCTTGCCCACCAGGATGACCATGCCGCGCAGCATAACAGCAAAGCCGGCGTGCAGCGCTGGAAATCAGCAACACGCTTCACAGATCCGTTCGCCCAGCGATGCTGCCCTAAAGGGCAGCGCTACAGGCCGCGCGACGTGCATCTCGGCGTGCAGCGCTGGGGCGCGTGGGAGGCATCTAAATGCTTGTGGTGAGCGCGCCCTCGTAGTGCTAGGGTGAGGGAGAGAGGAGTCGCAACGCTTTGACATTAAGTCATGCGAATCATTCTCTATAGCGGCAAAGGCGGAGTCGGCAAGACGAGCATCTCGGCGGCCACGGGACTGGAACTGGCGCGCCGCGGTTACAAGACCCTGGTCATGTCGGTGGACCCGGCGCATTCCCTCAGCGACGCCTTCGATCTGGAC
Organism: Terriglobia bacterium; assembly: GCA_046704985.1. Taxonomy (GTDB): domain Bacteria; phylum Acidobacteriota; class Terriglobia; order UBA7540; family UBA7540; genus JBJKQV01. Next base: position 2,146 of record JBJKQV010000093.1, on the reverse strand, counting down.
AAAGATTTGATGGACCACGAGGCCGGGCGCCTGGTGAGTGTTGCCAAGAACCTCTGGATCCAGGAAGTGGACGTGCTGGAGGAGATCGGCCGCCACTGGGAATCGGTTTACGCCTACGTGGCAGCGCTGCTTAACGTCTCAGGCCTGGAGCAGACGCTCGCCGAAGAGCTGGCGATTTTTCCCGGCATGGAGGAAGTGAGCTCGCTGCTCTACGTCAACCAGTACGTGCGCGAGAAAACCTTTGATGTCATCCTGCTCGACTGCGCGCCCACCGGCGAATCGCTGCGCTTCGTCAGCATTCCCACCACGCTCGAATGGTACATGTCGAAGATTTTCAAGCTGGAGCGCCGCGTGGCGCACATGGTGCGTCCCATGGTGCAAAGCATCACCGGCGTGCCCATTCCGGAAGACAAGTACTTTAAGAACCTCGAGGAGCTGCACCGTAAGCTTTCGGGCATCGACAAGCTGATGGCCGATCCCAAGGTGACCACCGTCCGTCTGGTCACCAATCCCGAAAAGGTGGTGCTCAAGGAAACGCAGCGCGCCTTCACCTACTTCTGCCTCTACGGGCTGACCGTGGACGCGGTGATCATCAACCGCATTCTGCCCGCCGACGTTTCCGACCACTTCTTCAACGACTGGAAGGCCACGCAGGAGCGCTGGATTCACACTCTGGAGGAATTTTTCTCGCCCGTGCCCGTGTGGCGGGTGCCGATGTTCCGCGACGAGGTGCTGGGCGTGGAGCGCCTGAAGCGCCTGGGGCGGTCCTTGTACGGGACGCGCGACCCCTCGCAGCGCTTCTTTACCGAAGCCCCCTACCGCTTCCGCAAGGTGGGCGCGGAGTATCACCTGCACCTGCGCCTGCCCTTCGTCACCGCCGAGCACGTGGACCTTTACAAGAAGCTCGACGAGCTGGTGATCCGTGTGGGGAGCTACAAGCGTCACGTGGCGCTGCCGCAGCGCGTCGCGCACTGCGAGCCGCAGAGCGCCAGGATTTCGCAAGGAGAACTGACCGTTGTGATGGGGAGGTGCCATGCCCAACGCCAAGAAAACTCGCCGAACCCGCGCCCGGCGTAAGCCCGCGGCGCCGGAATTTCCGCCCTGCGGGCAGTGGATGTGGCGGCAGTTCAAGCCGCTGCTCAGCCGCCCGCCTCTGGCCGGCGGCCGCTCGGCGCGCCACATGCGCAACGCCTCGATCGAGGTCCTGGAAGCCATGCGCGACTTCCTGGACGAGGCCATCGTGTGGATGCGGCGCGAAGGACGCCGCCCGCCCGAAATGCGCCGCATCCGCGTGCAAGACTGAGGGGAAGGCGACTCCTACGCCCTGCGAGGCGCACCCGGCGTCGTTCGCTTTCTGCGTGCAGCCGGCCCCGGGACGTGTATAATCCGCGCATCGTGACCTCAAGAGTCTGAGCGTGCGAGAGTCCCTCAGGAAGCTGCGAGGTTTGGCCGCGCCGAAGCGCCGCCGTTCAGCTTTGACCGCGGCGCTGCTGGTTGGTGCACTGGCAACCTGGACCGGCGCGTCGCCGCAGGCCCGCCCGCAGGCGGCCTCATCGCCTGCCGCGCCGGCGTCGGAGGCGGAAGCCCAAGCCCTTTTCCGCGCCTCGCCTTCGCCCCAGCAGGCCGAGCGCGATTTGCAGGTGCTCACCCGCGTCCCCCACGTAGCCGGCACGCCCGCCGACTTCGCAACCGCCCAGTACGTGCTCGAGCAGCTTCGGGGGGCGGGCCTGGAAGCGCAAATCGTCACCTACAACGTTCTGCTTCCCATGCCGCTGGAAGTGAAGGTGGAGCAGGTTGCTCCTGTGCGGCGTCTCTATCCCAGCCCGGAGCAAGGTTGGGTAAGGCTTGCGAACGGCCAGCGGCCGTCCGTCCCCGCCTATAACGCCTTTTCGCCCTCCGGCGACGTCACCGCGCCGGTGGTTTACGTCAACTACGGTCTGCCGGAGGACTACCGCGCCCTGAAGGAGAAGGGCATTGACGTGCGCGGAAAGGTGGTCATGGCGCGCTACGGCAAGTGCTTCCGCGGGGTGAAGGCATACGTCGCCGAGCTCCATCACGCCGCGGCCTTGGTGCTCTACTCCGACCCTGCCGACGACGGCTACGCGCGCGGAGACGTCTATCCGCAGGGGCCCTGGCGTCCCGCGAG
>JBJKQV010000092.1:0-6426 GCA_046704985.1 Terriglobia bacterium | reverse complement strand
ACCCTCAAGGACGATACCTGGCGGCAGCACGAAGACGACAACCCCACCGTGGCGCTCAGCGCTTACCTACCCGCCGGCGCTCCCACCCAGTGGCGCCAGGTGCTGATTCCCCTGAGCGACTTTCACGGACTGGATCGCGGCAAGATCTACGACATGTCGCTGAAATTCTCCACCCCGGGCGATTACCGCGTTTATCTCGACTCGATCGCGTTTGCGAACGGCCCGGAGACGCCGCATCCCGCTGCCTCGTCTGCGACGGCGCCCAGCGAGCCGGCGGCCTTGGCGGCGGCCCTCGCCGGACGCGCGCTCTGGGTGTGGAAAACCGACAAGCTCCTGGGACCGGAACAGCGGGCAGCGGCGGACCAATTCTTGCAGTTCTGCGCCCTCCACAACATCCACGACGTGTTTTTCTCCATCGACCTCGATGAGTCCGCCATGCCGCGCGACGTGCTGCTGCACGGGGCGGAGATGCGAGCCTTCCTGAAGCGCGCGCATCTGGCGGGGCTGCGCATGGAAGCGCTGTTGGGCACGCCCGAGTGGGCGGCGCGCGCCAAGCATGCGCGGGCGCTGGCGGCCATCGACGCCGTCGTGGACTTCAACCGCGGCGGGGCGGCGGCCGGAGAGCGCTTCGACGGCGTGCACTTCGACGTCGAACCTTACCTGCTTTTGGGCTATGCCGACCCGGCGTTCCGGCCCGTCATCTTCTCTCAGTACCTGGGATTGATAGCCCAGGCGTCGGCGCGGGCGCACGCCGCGGGGCTCACCTTCAGCTGCGACGTGCCGGCGTGGTTCTATCCCGCCCACCCGGCCGCGAGCCCGGATTTGCAGGTGGATTTCCAGGGCAAGGTGCAACCGGTCGGTGAGCACCTGAGCGGCCTCCTGGATATCGTCACCATCATGGACTATCACAACGAGGCCGACGGCGCGGGCGGCATCATCGCCGCCGGCCTGCCGGCGCTCGCCTGCGCGGGGGGCCTGGGAAAGAAGATCCGCGTGGGACTGGAAACCTCGCGCGAGCCCGACCGGGTGGTCTATTTTGCTGCCGGCCTGCCGGTCAAGGAATTCCAGAAGCGCCTGAGCGGCAGCAACCTGGGCGAGCAGTTCGAGCGCGGCAGTTGGCGGCTGCGCACCTTTGCCGACGGCGCCAATATCCACGTCGGTCTGGAAGGGCCGCCGCTGCTCGAGGGCGCGACGCGCGAAGAATTCCTGCAAGCCCTGGGCGAAGTGGCCCGGCAGTTCGGCGCCGCCTCCGACCCGCAGAGATTTCCGCCCGCGTCCATTATCGAAGAAGCCCGCCGCGCCATGCACAAACATGCCAACTGGAAAAACTTCCAGACTTTCCATTTCACCGACCCGGTAACCGGCAAGGTGGTGGATGGGTTTGAGGCCGTGCACGGCATGCCCGCCAAGGTCACCTTCGAGGGGCTTGGGCGCAAGGTCTTCGAGGAAGAAGTCCGTTCCACGAACCAGTGGCTGAGCCCCTACGCGAGCTTCGACGGCCTGGCCATCCACTACTACGGAAGCTACCAGACCCTTCTTAAGACCCCGTAGGTGCGCGTCGAACCGCCGGTTTTGCCGACTATAGTTTCAGGAAATTTGCCAGGAGTTGTTTCCCGGCGTCGGTAAGAATCGATTCGGGATGGAACTGCACGCCCTCGACCTTCAATTTCTTATGGCGCAGGCCCATGATCAGGCCGTCGGGTGAGGTGGCGGAAATTTCCAGGCAGGCGGGGAATCCGGCGCGCTCCACGATCAAGGAATGGTAGCGCGTGGCGGCGAACGGATTGGCCAAGCCGGCAAAGATGGTTTTGCCGTCGTGAAAAATGCTGCTGGTCTTGCCGTGCATGACCTTCGGCGCGCGCTCGACCTTGCCGCCAAACGCCTGGGCGATGGCCTGGTGCCCCAGGCAGACGCCTAGCAGCGGCACGCGCCCCGAAAAGCGGCGGATCAGCTCCAGGCAGATGCCCGCCTCGTTGGGCGTTTTGGGCCCGGGGGAAATCACGATGCGCTGCGGCTTCATGGCCGCGATCTCCTCCAGCGTCACCTGATCGTTGCGGCGCACCTCGAGCGCGGCGCCCAGCTCACCCAGGTATTGGACCAGGTTGTAGGTGAAGGAATCGTAGTTGTCGACGACCAGGATCATGCGCGCGGGTTTGCTCCGAGGGCGATATTATACGTGAAGTCCAAAGCGCGCGGGTTGCGGTTTCAGGATAGAAAAGAAGCGAGAAGATCCGCGCATCCCCGCACAGAAGCGCTAAGGAGCGAGCCAAGGATGTAGACGTTCTACGCCCCCGCCGCGCAGCCTAACCGCGCGCCGAAGGGCGAGGCCGCCGGGGAATCCAGCGCGGCACGGCGCGCAGGTACTCGAGGTAGTCCGCGCCGAATCGTTTCTTCAGCTCCCGCTCCTCGCGGCCCACCACCAACAGGTGGACGAGCAAAAACCAGGGCAGCGCGAACGCGAGCACGGAAAGGGAGCGCAGATACAATCCCCAGCCCACCAGCATCACCACACCGCCCAGATACATGGGATTGCGCACGTAGCGGTAAAGTCCGGTGGCCACAAACTTGCGCGGGGGGTCGAAAGGCGCCGGGGTGCCCTGGCCGCGCACCACGAACGCCGCCACGCAGGCCAGAGCGATGATTCCCCCCAGGCCTCCCACGGCGATGCCGGCGGCGGCGCACCAGCCGGGAAGCTCAACGCCCCAGCGCGCGTCGAAATGCCGGAACTGCGCCGCCAGCCAGCCCCAGAAAATCACGAAGGCAGGAGCAAGAACCAGCGTGCGTAGCGCGACGAAAAGCCGATTCATAAGTTCCAAGCACTGGCCCGCGGAAGGCTTGCTCAGCGATAAACGTCGCGGCGATGGCCCACATGGAGAACCGTTACAGTGCGCTGCTTGTCATCAATCTCATACACGACCCGATAAGGGCCGACGCGGATTCGCCAGCCTTCACGGCCCGTCAGCTTAAGGCAGTTCTGTGGGCGAGGGTTCTCCGCAAGCTCACGGATCGCTTCCACAGCGCGCCGATAAGCATCGGAGGGAAGTTCTTCGATTTCCTTGGAGGCTCGCGGAAGGATATAAAGCGAATGGTTCATCGCCGGCGGCGTGCAATCTCGGAGACAGCTTGCTCGAAGGGAACGGGCTTCTCGCCCGAGGTCTTGGCGCGGTCAAAAGCGCGAATGGATTCGAGCTCTTCCTGGTCTTCCAGCAACTTCTGATAGTCGTCCATGGGCAGGACCACGCCCACCCGGTTGCCATCCTTGTCAACGACGAAACGTTCTTCGCGTGTGGACATCACGAACCTCTCGACCGCCGAACCTCCGACGCGGAAGGGCCCAGCGGGCACTCTCCCATCTCTCAGACCAGTAGACAGGCCGCTGCCCCAAAAGTCAAGACAGCCGTCAGCGCAACCAACTAGAGTCCCCTCTCCGCGATTTCAAACGCCCGCAGCACGGCGCGGGCCTTGTTGAGGCACTCCTGGTATTCGCGCGCGGGGACGGAGTCGGCGACGATGCCCGCCCCGGCTTGCAGGTAGGCCTGGCGGCCCTTCACCAGCACCGTGCGGATGACGATGCAGGAATTGAGATTGCCGGAGAAATCCGCGTAGAGCACCGCGCCGCCGTACAGGCCCCGGCGCGTAGGCTCCAGCTCGTCGATGATTTCCATGGCGCGCACCTTGGGAGCGCCGGTCAGGGTGCCGGCCGGAAAGCAGGCGGCGAGCGCTGCGGTGCTGTCGGCGCCGGCGCGCAGTCGGCCCTCCAGCGACGAAACCAGGTGCATGACGTGCGAGTAGCGCTCCACGAACTCCAGGCGCCGCGGCCGCACGCTCGAGAACTCGCACACCCTCCCGATGTCGTTGCGTCCCAGGTCCACCAGCATGTTGTGCTCGGCGCGCTCTTTCTCGTCCGCCTTCAACTCCGCTTCCAGGCGGCGGTCTTCCTCTTCCGTCTTGCCGCGCGGGCGGGTGCCGGCGATAGGGCGGTACTCGACCTGCCGCCCCGCCACCTTCACCAGCATCTCAGGCGAGGAGCCCAGCACGGTGGAGTCCCCCAGGCGCAGGTAGTACATGTAGGGCGAGGGGTTCACCACGCGCAGGGCGCGGTAAATGTCAAACGGCGGGACGCGCACGGGCACCGTCAGGCGCTGCGAAAGCACCACCTGGAAGGCATCGCCGGCGCGGATGTATTCCTGGGCGCGGGTGACCATCGCTTCGTAGCGCTGGCGGGTCAGGTTGGAGCGCCGCCGCAGCGGCCCGCGCGGGCGCCGCGGCGGCTGGAGCTCGAGCGGACGATGCAGCCGCCGCGCCATGCCTTCGAGCGACCGCACCGCCGCGTCATACTTGGCGCGCAGCGTGCCCGGGCCCTCTTCGGTCAGAACGTTGGCAATCAAGAACAGCCGGTGCTGCACGTGGTCGAAGGCGGCGAGGCGCGAGAAGTACATGAAGACGGCGTCGTCCAGGTCCACGTCGGGCGCGACGCGCGCCGGCAGCCGCTCCAGGCTGCGCACCGCTTCGTAGGCCAGATACCCGACCGCGCCCGCCGAAAACGGCGGCAAACCTTCCACCGGCGCCGAGTGATAACGCCGGCCGACCTCGCGCAGGTAGTCGAAAACGTTGCCGGTCTCCTCCCGCCGCCGTCCGCCGCGTTCGAGCGTCAGGCGATGGCCCCGCGCGCGCACCACCTGGAACGGGTCGGCGCCGAAAAACGTGTAGCGGCCCAGACGCTCGCCGCCTTCGACGCTTTCCAGAAGAAAACTGTAAGGGTGCGCCTTGGCCTCGCGGCCTTCCTGCGGCGCCAGCCGCAGAAAAGCCGAGACCGGGCACAACAGGTCCGCAACCACGGTGCGATAAACCGGCACCACGTTGCCCCGCCGGGCCAGGCGCTTGAATTCGGCAAAAGGAGTGATTTCAGGCATAGGCGGCCACAACAGTATGCAGGAAGGAAGTGGGAAATAGGAAGTAGGAAGTAGGAAGTAGGAAGTAGGAAGTAGGAAGTAGGAAAGGCAAAAGGGTAAAGGGTAAAGGATGAAACCCCAAGAGGGCTGACTAAGGATCGTGCTTGCGTCCCTCAACTCTCAACTGTGAACTCTCGACTCTTTGCTTTCGACTTTCAACTCCCGACCCTCAGCCGTCACCCAAGCAAACTAGTCGCGCGCACCTCAGGGGATGAGGTCCACAGCCTCGCTTCTACGCGTGAACGGGCTCGTGGCGGCGCAGCCGGGGAAGCGCTCGGATGGACTTGCCGGCTTTTTGTTCGGCGATCCGCAAGTCATAGAGGCCCTGGAGATTGAGCCAGAACTGCGCGCTGGTGCCGAAAAAATGGCCAAGGCGCAGTGCGGTGTCGCCGGTGATCGAGCGCGTCCCGTTGAGGATTTGCGTGACGCGATTGGTCGGCACGCCGAGCCGGCGCGCCAGCTCGGCCGCGCTCATCTCCAGAGCCCGCAGTTCTTCGGCCAGGTGTTCGCCGGGATGGATTGCCTTCGGTCGCATGGCGATGCTCCTAGTGATAGTCAACGATCTCGACGTTGCAGGGTCCCGGGGAGCCGTGGGGCCACGCAAAGCAAATCCGCCACTGGTCGTTAATGCGGATGCTGTACTGGCCCTCGCGGTCGCCCTTAAGCGCCTCAAAGCGATTGCCCGGCAGGGCTGCAAGGTCTTCGAGCGACGTTGCCGCCTCCAAGCGGTCCAGCTTCAGACGCGCGGAGCGCTCGAATCCCGAGAAGGCCTTGACTCGCTTGCCGGCGGCGAAGTCCCGGGTCCGCTTGTCGCGAAAGCTCACGACCACATCTTAACGCTACCGTGAATTACGCGTTACGTCAAGCATAACTACTGCCCTCTGCCCCCCCTCACTGCGCCCGAATTGGGGGCACAAACGAAATGCCCAAAGCGCCGGCAGGAGCAGGTAGGAAATAGGAAGTAGGAAGTAGGAAGTAGGAAATGCAAAAGGGTAAAGATCGAAGAGGGGTCTGCTACGTCGCGTGCTCTTAACTCCCAACTCTCAACCGTCAACTCTTAACTTTTGACTTTGAACTTTCGACTTTCAACACTCGACTATGAACCGAAGGCGGCCGGCTGCGGACTCCTTCTCACGCCTGCACAGGGTGGGAGAGGGCGAGGCGTACGGCCTGCTCCATCAAGGCGCGAGGGGCGGCGTCGCCGGTCCAGATTTCGAACTGCCGGGCGCCCTGGGCGACCAGCATGCTGAGACCGGAGATGGTGGTCAATCCGCGGCCGCGCGCCTGGGCGAGCAGGCGGGTTTCCATGGGGTAGTAAACCATGTCAAAGACCACGCGCGTGCGCAGGCGGGCCAGGTTGATGGGAGTGGATTCGACGTGGGGGGCCATGCCCAGCGGCGTGGCGTTGATGACCGCGTCCACCTCCTGGTTGTCGGCGCTGGACCAGGGAATGGTGCGCGCGGAGATGGCCTTG
>JBJKQV010000091.1:0-5549 GCA_046704985.1 Terriglobia bacterium | reverse complement strand
GGGCTGGTCGAGGCGCCGCCCGCTGGCGCGCTGGCCGATGAACGGCGGCGCGTGTGGTCGCCGCGCCAGGTCGTCGGCTGGCTGCGCGCCACGCTGCGCTCCCCCGCGACCTGGCGCGTGGCGGAGGGCGCCGCCATCTTCTGCTCCAACCACCCCAGCGCCATGGACATTCCCATTTTTCTCGCCCATCTGCCTGTGCAGTTCCGCTTCCTGGCCAAGCGCTCGCTCTTCCACGTCCCCTTTCTGGGCTGGCACCTGCGGCGCTCCGGGCACATCTCCGTGGACCGCGGGCGGCCGCGCGAGGCGCTGAAAGGTTTCGAGCGGGCGGCGCAGAAGATTCGCGCCGGGGTTCCGGTGGTGATGTTTCCGGAAGGCACGCGCAGCCGCAAGCCCGGCATGCTGCCCTTCAAGGGAGGAGGGTTTTACCTCGCCGTCCTGGCGGGAGTGCCCATCGTCCCCATCACGCTCAACGGTACGCGCGCCGTGCTCAAGCCCCACACCCTGCACGTGCGCGCCGGGCAGACCGAGATGATCATTCACCCTCCCGTATCGACCGAGGGGCTGACCCACAGCGACGTGCCGGCGCTTTCGGCGCGGGTGCGCGAGCAGATACTGTCGCGATTCCTTCCGGAGGAGGATTAGGCGCGCGGCCGGCCGGCGGCGCGCCGGCGAGATGAACATCAACCTCAAGAACCAAGTTGCCGTCATCACCGGAGGCTCGCGGGGCATCGGCGCCGCCAGCGTCCAAGCCTTCGCCGAGGCGGGGGCGCGCGTGGTCTTCAGCTATCGCCAGGCGGCCCGGCAGGCCCGGGCGCTCGAGCGCGCCGCCGACCCGGAGGGCAAGAACGTTCTCGCCGTGCGCGCCGACGTCACACGCATGGCCGATGCCCGCCGTCTGATCGCGACAGCAGTCAAGCGCTTCGGCCGTCTCGACATCCTGGTCGCCAACGCCGGCATCTGGGTCGCCGCGCCCGCCCCCATCGAAAAGATGAGCGAGCAGCAGTGGCGGCGGACCATGGCCGTCAACCTGCGCGGCGTTTACACGGTCCTTCACCAGGCAGTTCCGCACCTGAAGCGCCGCGGGGGGCGGATTATCATCATCTCTTCTACCGCCGGGCAGCGCGGCGAGGCTTTCCACGGCGACTACGCCGCCAGCAAGGGAGGCGTGATCAGCCTGGTCAAAGGTCTTTCCACCGAGCTCGCGCCGCACGGCATCCTGGTGAACTGCGTCGCCCCCGGATGGGTGGCCACCGACATGGCCACGCCCGTCGTCCGCAACCGGCGCGCCTACCAAAAGGCCCTCGCGCCCATTCCCCTCGGGCGCTTTGCGCGCCCGGAAGAAATCGCCTACCCCATCCTCTTCCTGGCCTCGGAAATGGCATCCTATATGACGGGGGAAATTCTGAACGTCAACGGCGGGAACGTGTTGTGCGGGTAAGAAGGAGCGAGAGGGTAGAGAGAGGATGAGGCCAGCAAGCATGAACGCGAGAAATCGGACGTGGGGCAATCATTGCCGGCCGTCGTGCTGGGCGGCAGCGGGGCTGCTGATCTTGCTGGGAGCGGCGGCGGCGCACGCGCAGAAGCCTCCCGCCGCGCCGGCGAACCCTTTTAGGAAAATTGACGCCAAGGCCAAGGCGCTGCTCGACCAGACGGTGAAAGCCCTGGGCGGGCCGGCGTTCCTCGATTTCAAAACCCTCAGCTCGCGCGGGCGCATCTTCACCATCTCGGAAGGCCAAACGGCGGGCTACGCTCCCTTCAAAAGCCAGGAACTCTACCCCGACCATCGACGCTTCAGCTACGGCAAGGACCAGCCGGTGGTGCTGATCTACAACGGCGACATGGGCTGGGAGGAAGACCGCTACGGAACCATCCCCCTGGACTCGAAGCGCATTGAGAGTTGGAAGCTCGCCAGCCGCTACGCCCTGGTGAACCTGCTGCGCATAGTGGCGCGCGAAAAGGGCACGCTGGTGCTGACGGCGGGAGAGGATTTCGTGGACTTGCAGCCCGTCGAGGTGCTGGAGATCGTGGACAAGCGGGGCATGGACGTGAAGCTCTACGTTAACCGCCTCACCCACCTGCCGGTGCGCATCGCCTACCGCATGCGCGAGAAGCCCGACCAGCCGTGGACCGAAGTCGCGGAAGTCTATTCCGACTACCAGACCTTCCAGGGCATCCCGACGCCCATGCACATCACCCGCTATGAGGACGGCTCGCGCACCCTGGAAGTGTTCCGCTCCAGCGCCACTTACAACGAAGACTATCCGCCCAGCACGTTTCAGCCTTAGAGACCCGGCCGATGCGCCGTGGCCGGTTCGGCGGTCCGCGCGGGTTCCCCGCGGACCGCGAGGGGAGGCGGGCCTTCTGCTATAATGTGGTCAGGGGGAAGCCCGTGAAGGATACGAAGAAGATACGCAGCACCACGATTCTGAGTGTGCGCCGGGGCGAGCATCTGGCCATGGGCGGCGACGGCCAGGTGACCATGGGCGAGAGCGTGGTCAAGCAGAAGGCGAAGAAGATCCGGCGCCTTTACGGGGACAAAGTGCTGGCGGGCTTCGCGGGCTCAACGGCCGACGCGCTGTCGCTCTTCTCGCGCTTCGAGCAGAAGCTGGAAGAGTACCACGGCAACCTGAGCCGCTCGGTGGTGGAACTGGCCAAGGACTGGCGCACCGACCGCGCGCTGCGCCACCTGGAAGCGCTGCTGCTGGTGGCCGACGCGAAGAACACCTACCTGGTGAGCGGCAACGGCGACGTGATCGAGCCCGACGACGGGATCGTGGCCATCGGCTCGGGAGGGCCTTACGCGCTGGCCGCGGGGCGCGCCCTGACCGCCCACACCTCGCTCGGCGCGCGCCAGATCGTCGAGGAATCGATGCGCCTGGCGGGCGAAATCTGCATCTTCACCAACAAAGAGATCGCCGTCGAAGAACTCTAATCTACTCCGGGAAGATACCCCTTATGGTTTTCTACATGCCCGAAAGCATCGAGACGGCGCCGGCGCTGGACGAGATGACGCCGCGCCAGATCGTCACCGAACTCGACAAGTACGTGGTCGGCCAGCCGGAAGCCAAGCGCGCCGTGGCCGTGGCGCTGCGCAACCGCATGCGCCGCCAGAAGCTTCCGCAGGAAGTGGCCGACGAGATTCTGCCCAAGAACATCATCATGATCGGGCCCACCGGGGTGGGCAAGACCGAGGTGGCGCGGCGCCTGGCGCGCCTGGCCAATTCGCCTTTTCTCAAGGTGGAGGCCTCGCGCTTCACCGAGGTCGGCTACGTGGGCCGCGACGTGGAATCGATGATTCGCGACCTGATCGAAATCTCCATCGACATGGTGCGCGAGGAGAAGCTCGACGAGGTGTCGGAAAAGGCCGAGCAGAACGCCGAGGAGCGGCTGCTCGACCTGCTGCTCCCTCCGCCTCCCCCCACCCACGCCGCGCACCCGGCCGAGGGCGACGGCGAGCACGCCATCTCCGCGCAGGAACAGTTCCAGCGCACGCGCGAAAAGCTGCGCGCCCAGCTGCGCGAAGGCAAGCTCGACGACCGCCAGGTGGAAGTGGACGTGCGCGAGCGCAACTTCCCCGCCATCGAAATCGCCTCCTCGCAGGGCATCGAGGAGATGGACATCAACATCAAGGATATGCTGCCCGGCCTCTTCGGCCAGCGAACCAAGAAGCGGCGCATGCGGGTGACCGAAGCCATGGACTACCTGATCCAGGAAGAGGAGAACAAGCTCATCGACATGGAGCAGGTGACGCGCACGGCGGTGGAGCGCGCCGAGCAGTCGGGCATCGTTTTTCTGGACCAGATCGACAAAATCGCGGGGCGCGAGTCGGGGCACGGCCCCGACGTCAGCCGCGAGGGCGTGCAGCGCGATATCCTGCCCATCATCGAGGGCACCACCGTCAACACCCGCTACGGCATGATTCGCACCGAGCACATCCTGTTCATCGCCGCCGGCGCCTTCCACGTCTCCAAGCCCTCCGACCTGATTCCCGAGCTGCAAGGGCGCTTCCCGCTGCGCGTGGAGCTCCACTCGCTGAACGTCGAGGACTTCATCCGCATCCTCAAGGAGCCCAAGAGCGCGCTGGTGAAGCAGTACACGGCGCTGCTGGAAACGGAAGGCATCAAGCTGTCGTTCACGGACGAGGCGCTGGAAGAGATCGCGCGCTTCGCCGCCCTGGTCAACGACCAGACCGAAAACATCGGCGCGCGCCGCCTGCACACCATCATGGAAAAGGTCCTGGACGAAATCAGCTTCGAGGGCCCCGACCTGAAGAAGAAGGTGGTGCGCATCGACGCCGCCTACGTGCAGAAGCAGTTGACCGACATCGTGAAAAACCAGGACCTCAGCCGGTATATCCTGTGACGCTTCGTTCGCCAGGCGAGACCTCCGGGCGCTTCCGCCGCCCCCGCCGCCTCCGGTGCGCAACCCTCCGCAGACTCCGCTTCGCGCACGCTTTTCGGTATGCCGGCTTCGCCGCTTTTCTGGGCGCCGCGCTCCTGTCCGCCGCCTGCGGCATTCAAGGACCGGTCACCCCGCCCCGCCTTGAGTATCCACAGCAGATCAAGGACCTCGTTGCCACCCAGGTGGGCCGCACCTGGGAATTGACCTTCACCCTTCCCAAACTTGCCACCGACGGGCAAAGCCTGACCAAGCCCCTGGAAATCGAGTTAGCGCGCAGCGTCACGGCTCCCGGCTCGACGCCCGCTGCGCCCGCGACGCCCTGGGTCACTCTGACGGCCCCGCAAGTGGCCGCCGCGGCGCGCCAGGGCAAGTTTCATTACCTTCTGCCGCTGAGCGAGCAAGAGTTCGGCAAGCAGCTGGGCTGGACGTTCAGTTTTGCCGCGCGCGGACAGACGCGGCGTTTTCGCGGGCGCCTTTCGGAGGGCGCCTGGTCGAAGCCGGCGGTGGCGGCGCTGCTGGACGTTTCCGCGCCGCTCGAACACCTGCAAGTCCGCCCCAGCGAGAAAGCGCTGCAAATTTCCTGGGCGGCGCCCGCACGCAGCCTGAGCGGCGGGCCGCTGCCGCCGCTGGCCGGTTACCGCCTCTATCGCAGCACGACGGGCGCGGCCGGGTCGTTCCGCCTGCGCGCTCAACCCTCCGGCACGCATTTTGACGACACCGGGTTCCGGTTCGGCCAGCACTACTACTACAAGGTGCGCGCGGCCTTTCGCCGGGCGGGCACGACGGCGGAAAGCGCCGACTCGCCGGTCGTCGAGGTCACGCCGCGCGACGTCTTTCCGCCCGCGGCGCCGCGCCACCTGAGCGCTCTCTACGCCGCGGGATCGGTCGAGGTCATCTGGACGGCCAACACCGACGCGGACCTGGCGGGCTACAACGTCTATCGGCGCCAGGCGGGGGAGAGTTTCCGCAAGCTCAACCCGCAACTGCTGCCCACGCCCATCTTCCGCGATCGCAGCGTGGAGCCGGGCCGCACGTATGAGTATCGCGTGACGGCGGTGGACCTGGCGGGCAACGAAAGCGCGCCCTCGACGGTGGCCAAGGTCGAAACGCGCTGAGCAGACCCGGCACCGCCCGCCTCGCCGCATTTT
>JBJKQV010000090.1:0-3135 GCA_046704985.1 Terriglobia bacterium | reverse complement strand
TGGCCAGCACCGTGTGGGGCAAATGCGAATACTCCACGATGCCGGTAATCTCGATCAGCACCCCGAAGATCAGCAACTGAATGCCCACAAAGAACCAAACGGGAAGCATGCGCCGCTTCTTGGAGGGTGTCTCCGCCGTCCCGGCCAGGTTCGGCGGGCCGCCGCCGTCTCCTCCCTGATGCAAGGTAGAATCCGTTTCCATCACAGGTCACTCCCGGGCCGGGGCGAACGTTTCCCCGGCTGCTGCAAATTATCCCCCCGCGTGCTCGCTACCAGAAATACCATTGGATCAAAGCCAGCAACACCAAGCAAACGCCGCCCCAGAAGATCGGGCGCTTGAAAAGCGGCAATTCGCCTTCGCTGGGTATCTCGGTCACGCCCATCACCAGGCCGCGCCGCTGGTCGTCGGTCTTGGGTTTGGTGGCCAAGCTCACGGTGACCGTCACCAGCACCACCACCAGAAACGACCACAACGCCTGCCACATGTCCTGAGCCAGGGGCTGCGCCTTGGCATAGAACGTAAACCAGGCGACGTGCCGGACGTTGTGGTGCATGAGGCTGAAGATGGTCACGGAGGTGGTAATACCCGCCAGCAGGCCCCAGAAGCCCGCCGCCTTGGTGGCGCGCTTCCAGAGCATGCCCAGAATCACGGTTCCAAATAGCGGAGCGATAAAGAAACTGAAGAGCGCTTGCACGTAATCCATCAAGCTTCCGAAATGGGTCACCACGTAAGCCGCCAGGATGCTGACCAGCAGGCCGATCATCGTGCACCATCGCCCCATGGTGACGTAGTGTTTGTCGGCGGCGCGCTTCTTGATAAAGGGCCGGTAGATGTCGTAGGTCCAGACGGTGGCGAAGGCGCTGATGTTGCCCGCCATGCCCGACATGAATCCGGCGATCAACGCCGTGATCCCCAGGCCCAGAAGTCCCGGGCCACAGTAACGCACCAGCATGAGCGGCAGAACCTGGTCGAAGGTATGCTGGCCGGCCGTGGCGACGTTGGCAGGATAGAGGTGAAAGGGCAGAACCGCCAGGCCCAGCAAGCCGGGCAGGATGACGATGAGCGGGACGGCCATTTTGAAGAACGCGCCGAGGATGGGCGCGGTCTTGGCGGCGCGAAGGTCCTTGGCGGCAATGATGCGCTGTACGACCAGGAAATCGGTCGTCCAATAACCCATGGAAACCACCGCGCCGAGGCCGAAAACGATCGCCACCCACTGCACGCCCATGGGGTTGCCGGAGGCGTGGGCCATGGGCGCCCAGAGGTGCGTGAAGTCCTTGCCGGGAAAATTCTTGTGGATGCGCGCCACCATGCCCGCCCAGCCGCCCGTTTCAATCAAACCCAGGATGGGAATCAGCAGCGCGCCCAGCCAAATAAGGAAAAACTGCAGCACCTCGTTGAAAATGGCGGAAAAGAGCCCGCCCATGGCGACGTAGACGCCCACGGTGAGCGAAGAAACCCAAATGCTAAAGTGGATGTTCCAGCCCAAAACGACCTGCATCACCACGGCCATCGCGTACATGTTGACGCCGGACATCAGGATGGTCATCACGGCGAAGGTGACGGCGCTCAAGCCGCTGGCGGCGTGGCCGTAGCGGAGTTGCAGGTAGCCCGGGACGGAGTGAGTCTTGGAGATGTAGTAGAAGGGCATCATCACGATGCCCAGGAAAACCATGGCGGGGATGGCGCCAATCCAGTACCAGTGGGCGGCGAGGATGCCGTACTGATAGGCGTTGCCCGCCCAGCCCAGCAGTTCCAGCGATCCCAGGTTGGCGGAAACGAAACTGAGCCCCGCCACCCAGGCCGTCATCTCGCGCCCGGCCAGAAAAAAATCCTCGCCGCTCTGCGTGTAGTGCTTGAGGTAGATGCCCAGGCCGAGCACCATGACGAAGTAAATCACCAGGATGGCGATGTCCACGCCGTGCAGGGAGATCAAATGAGCCGAGGGAACCAGGAGGAACGCCGGCAGGTGGCAGGATAGGGTTATGGCAGTCATCCCCAACTCCGTCCGAGTGCTCGTTTGCGAGTAGCCCGCGCGCCCACGGACAACAGAACGCGGGACGCTTGGTGAGGCTCCAAAATGGTACCACAGAGTTCAAGTCTTTTCGGCATCCTGTTCCGCATGACGGAGTTCGCAGACCACCTTTTCACGGGAGAGACTCCCCCCTTGCCCTCCCAGACCTCCCTTCCCTCTCCCCGTTGCGCCGCTGCATGGACGGCGCTACCCTGGAAGAGCACCCGCGGAGACGCCCAAGCAGAGTGTCTCTCGAGGGAGGGAACGATGGCTCTGAAACGCCTGACAAAATTCCTCTTTGGCCCCGGGCCCCGCATCACCCGGGACGAAGCGATGAAAGTCTTCAAACGCGATCACTTCAAGTGCCAATATTGCGGCCTGGACGGACTGCGCGTCTTCGAGAACTGGCTGATCCTCACCATCGACCACGTGCACCCCTCCGCCCACGGCGGATCTCGCCGCATGGACAACCTGGTCACCGCCTGCCGCCCTTGCAACCTCATCAAGGGGAAGCATATTTTCGCTTCCGTGGAGGAGGCGCGGAAATACGTGCTCGCCCGGCGCGAGGATTGGCGCCACCAATACCGCGACCAGGTCAAGGGTATGCACGCGCGCGCGTCGGGCCACTGAGCGCCCCGAGGCGCAAGAAGAAGGGGCCAGCCGCCCGGCGGTTGGCCCCTACGCTTGACCGGAATTTCCCCTGCCGCTCAGTGCCTGCTTGCCGGCGTATTCCCCGCCACCCTAAAACGCATTTGCGTACCCGATTCGAGTCTCAGGTCGCTCTGCCGCGTGCTCAACATCGAATTGAAGCCGCCCTGGCTCTGCGCGCCGGCGCTGGAACTGACGTGCAAGGAGCGCAGGGGCGTCGAGAGTTGCGTACTCGACTGCGACCCCAGGGTCGTCTGGCCGGCCGCGCCTACGGCGCCGCCCACGCCCCCGAGCGTGGAGCCGGCTCCACCCAGCGCGCCCCCCGCCGTGGCGCCCAGCGATGAGCCGACGCCTCCCACCAGTCCTCCACCCGCCGCCATGCCCCCGGAAGGCGCCGCCATGGGCGCCATGGGAGGCTCCGATGACTCAGACCTCCACGCCCGCCGCTCGCTGGGGGTGGAGACCACAGAGG
>JBJKQV010000089.1:0-10420 GCA_046704985.1 Terriglobia bacterium | reverse complement strand
CAGATCATGGTCTACCACATGGTAGGCCGGCGCGGCACGGTGCGCGACCAGCTGGAGCCCGCGCGCCACTTCGAGGTGGCGCTGGAAGTCGCGAACATCGATCCCGGCGGCGCCATGACTGCCCTGGTGAGCGGCGGCAAGCTGGAAGGGCGCAAGGTGTCGCTGCGCGCCGGCTACCCCGGCATGGTCTCTTCCGAATTCGTCACCCTGGCGACGCAGGAAATCGATTCGGTGCAGGCTCTGGAGGGCATGAGCGGCTACCGGCTGCAGTGCCGCGACCTGAAGCGCAGCGCCAAGCAGAACGTCTTCCTGCGCGGCGACGACGGCGGCGTGATTTCCGACGCGCACCCTCGCCGCCTCCTCGCCAACCCCATGGACGTGGCGCTGCTGATTTTTCAGAACGAGCTGGGGCTGGGGCAATCGCCCTACGTGCCGGATTCGGCCTGGCGGCTCTACGACCCCGCCGCCTGGGACGCCGCGGGCTTCAACCCAACGCTCATCGATCCCAACCCCGACCTCGACGTCGAGCAGTTCCTTTTCTACCGCCACGGCAACTTCGCGGGCGTGCTGCTCGACTTCACGCTGACGCGCCCCGTGGAGGCCAAGCAGTTTCTCGAGTACGAAATCTTCCGTGCCCTGGGCGG
The DNA here is from genome assembly GCA_046704985.1 of Terriglobia bacterium. Taxonomy (GTDB): domain Bacteria; phylum Acidobacteriota; class Terriglobia; order UBA7540; family UBA7540; genus JBJKQV01. Next base: position 9,776 of record JBJKQV010000089.1, on the reverse strand, counting down.
CTACCTACGAGTGCGCGCGGACGGCCGGCTGTCACCCTGTTTTCTGGTTCCGCCTTACAGCTTCGCAGGCCTCTTCCGCTTCGACGAGCGGAACATCACCGCGCTCGAAAGCCTGGAGCGCGAGCCGCTGATCAACCAGATTGTCTACCGGCTCGACTACGACGGCGACGATTTCCGAACCGAGCTGCTCTTTGCCGAAGCCGCCTCGCTTGAGCAGTACGGCCTGGCGGGCGAGCACATCATCGAGTCGAAGGGGCTGAAGAGCGCGCGCGGGGGCGTGGGTCTGGCGGGGCTGACGGCCACGCGCATTTTCCGGCGTTATGCCGGAATCGATCCGGTGCGCGGCGCGCCCACTGGCGGCGCGCCCCTGCTGCGTGTTTCCAGCCACTACCTGACCCTGACCGTCGAGCTGGGCGACGTGGTTACGGTTTCGCACCCGCTGATTCCCGATCTCGAAACCGGGCAGCGGGGACTCACCAACCGCATTTGCGAGGCGGTGGACCGCCAGCCCCACTACGCGCAGGGCCGCATGGCTTACCGGCTGCTCGACACCGGGCGGGCGGCTGCCAAGAAACTTTCCCGCATCGCCCCCCAGGGCACGCCGGCCTACACCGCCGCCACGCCCTACCAGCAGGGCCGCTACATGTTCCTGTGTAAATCGGAAACCGAGAAGTACGCCGACGGCACGGCGGGGAAGGCGGTCTGGTGAAATTGAACCATGGCTTCATTGATTCGTTGGATCAATGGGGCCGTGAAACAACGGAGTGATAAACCGATGGGACAACTAACCTGGTCCACCCAACCCGGCGCGGTCGATCTGCCGGACGGCAATCTGGCCGCCGACCAGCCGCTCACCGACTACGCGCTGGTCAAGATCTCGAACAACGCCAAGTTTGCCGCGGTGCGCCCGGAGACCTTCTACGGCTGGTACCGGCACGGCGAGACGGTGCAACTGCCCGTCAGCGTGGTGGACGGCTACGCCTACTCGCGCGCCGAACTGGAGTACGACGTGGCCGGGTGGGACACGCGCTCGCCCGCCGCCGGCCAGGCCGCCAGCGGAGCGCTTGCCAAGCCCGCGCGCGCCGACCTCAACGCCGCCTCGGGGAGTCTCTTCCACATGTACTTCTATGTGGAAGAGAAAAACGAAGCCAACCCCGGCCTGGTGCATTGCCTGGTGAGTTTCTGGACCGGGTCGGTGGAGACCCAGACCACCAGCGGCATGGTGAAGGTGCGGGTCATCGCCACACGGCTGAGCGGCTAGTCGAAAGTTGAGAGTCGAAAGCTAAGAGACGCAATTTCCCATCGTGCGCTTTCGCCTTTTGGCTCTCACCTTGGAACGGGAGTTTCCGATGGCTATCGTCAGAACCGTTTTGCCTCGCAAAGGAATCATCCAGCCGCAGCACGGTGACAACTACGAAGCGGACCTGGACGCCAACTGGCAGATCCTCGACTCACTGCTCCAGGACGCCGCGGACGTGCAGGCGGCGATGGTGTCGGCAGGAACCGTCGCCGGCTGGCTGCTGGACCTGGGAATCTCCGGAGTGGTCTCGGGACTGGACCTGGGGACTTCGGCCACGTTGGCGCCCGGCGTCGCGGCGGGCGTGCTTTACGCGCAGGGCCAGCGCGCCGCGCTCGGTGCGCCCAACCCCGGAGCTGCTCCCGCCGGCACAACCAGCTACCTTTTCTACAATTCCACCAGCGGTTTCTACTACAACCTGACGGGGCAGGCCGGAGCGGCGGGCGACGCTTACCTGGGCCGCGTCACCGCCGACTCCACGCACGTGACCGCCGCCGAGAGCGCCACCAAGGTCTACGGTGAAGTGGCCCTCGAACCGGCGGCGCCGGGAGATTTCAGTGTCGCCCACGGCCTGGGCCGTGTGCCCAAGGGCGCGTCGATCCGCATGACCTCCAGCGGCGCCGTCTGGTGGCAATCGTCGACCGGCATGGATTCGACCTACCTCTATCTGGTGGCTTCCGACGCCGGAGTGACCGCCAAGATCACCGTGTGGTGAGGAACTTATGAGAGAAGGATTCAGGATTCAGGATTCGGGATTCGGGAGAGCGCTGCGTACGATGGGATGGGTTTGCTTGTCACTTGCCACTGGTCACTTGTCACTGCTCTTCGCCCAACAGCCTCAGGCGCAACCGCTCTTCAACGTCAATTCCAAGGGCGTACAGGGCGTGGGGCCGGGCAACTGGACCTATGGCGCGGACGTCCACTTCTACGTCGACGCCTCGGCGGGCAGTGACACAAGCGGGAACGGAAGCGCCGGGAATCCCTACCAAACGATTGGCCGCGCGCTGCAGAGCATTCCGGTGTTCGTCTCGCAGCACTACCTCATTCACCTTGCTCCCGGGACTTACCACGAGCAGGCGGAGGTCACGGGACGTTACTTCGGCTCGACGGAAGCCGGTGATTTCAACCGCGCCGCTGTGGAGATCAAAGGCGACCCGGCGTCGCCCGACAGTTACGTGATCTCCGGGGCGTCGGCCGGCGCGCCCACCACCCCGATACGCGACTACGCGGTTTTCTGCTCCCACTCGAACTGCATCCTGAATGGCGTCTCCCTGCAGTACGTCCTGCGGGCGGGATTTTTCCAGATGGGGGGTTCTTCGGTGGTCAGCAATGTGACCGCGCGCCATGTGGACTCGACAACCGGCAACTGGATGAATCTCGGCCTGTGGGTGCGCGGGCCCGGGGTGATGGGTTTGTCGGGAACGATTACGATCGATGACACGGAGTCCGGCATTCTGGCCGACCAATTCGGCAACATTGTGAATGGTTTTAGCCCCACCTATCCGGTCAGCAACCTGCCGGCGCTTTCCGGGCTCGCGATCAGCGGCGTCCACCCCAACGGCAAAGGTGCGGTGGCGCTGGAAGGCGGCACCTTGGAGATCACCGCGCCGGTCAGCGTCACCTGCAACGAGACCGGTTATGGACTGATGGCGTGGGAACACGCCTTTATCGCGCTGGGCACGGTGACGATCAGCGACTGTGTGACCGGCGCGTACGCTAACTGGAATAGCTACGTGGTCGCCGACACGCCGACGGTTTCCAACGCCAGCATCGGTTTCGAGGCGCACGGCAACTCCATGGTGGGCTCGTCCTGGCAGGCGCCCGTCTTGAATTCGGTCACCACCCCGTACAAGCTGAGCGACCAATCGGTCGCTTCCTACACCACCGGCGATCAGACAGGGTCCTTGGCGAGCGGCACCCTGTCGGCGACGGGCGCGGTGAGTATTTCGGCGGGCGGAACGAATCAGAACGTTGCGCTCACGCCGAGCGGAAGCGGCGCTACCGTTCTTAACGGCAGAGTCGGCGTAGGCGTGGCGGAGCCAGTGGCCAAGCTCGACGTCAACGGGCCCATTCGCAGCGGCCCCGTGCTGTTTTCGGCGCTGCCCGTCTGCAATTCCGCTCTCGAAGGAGCCCGCCAGCCGGTCCTCGATTCCACCACGCAGGCCTGGGGGGACGCCCTGGCCGGCGGAGGCTCTTATCACGTCCTCGCCTATTGCAACGGACTCGCCTGGACGGTCGTGGCCAAGTAGCCGCAGCCTGACCCTCCGGCCTGCCCGCCCGCGGATGCCCGGGCGCACAGGCTGGCAGCACAAGCCCGCCGCCTGTGGTATCCTACCCTTTCATTTCAGTGGGTCCGGAAAGGGGACCGGTGGCGGGCGCGAGACGGCCCGCGACGGTCCGCTTCGCGAGACCCCGAACAACCAATCTTCTATCGGGGAGGTAGGAGATGGCTCCTGTGGGGCCGGCTTCTCTGCGGCGCAGCGTACGCGTACAGCTTCGAGTTCCGGTGTTTCTCTCCGGGACGTTTCCGAACGGACACCCTTTCCGCGAGGAAGCGTCGATTGTCACCGTCAGCAAGTACGGCGCAAAGCTGAAGACCAAGCTGCCCCTGGAAGTTGGCACTGAAGTGAAGATCCAACCGCGCGGCCAGCGGGAGGGCGGCAGGTTCAAAGTGGTCTGGGTGGGCCGCCCGGACTCGCCGCGGGCGGGCGAAATCGGCGTCGAATATATTCAAGTCTCCAACCTTCTGGGCGTGACCTTCCCTGAATAATTTCCCTGCAGCTCCGGGCGCCGGGGCGCCTGTGCCGGATGTGCACCCTCATGTTAGAATGGGCCGCGACTGGCCGCCGCCGAGGGCCGCGTTCTCGGAGGCTGCTGCAAGGGGCCCCGGCCGGACGTGAGAGTCGCCATGTACGAAAAGAAACGCCGCAGCGATCGCGTTCAGATGTCCATCCCCATCCGCGTCCGCGGCATGTCCGCTGCCAACAAGTTCTTCGACGAAGAGAGCGCCACCGAGTGGATCAGCAAGCACGGCGTCATGTCGCGCCTGCACAGCCTGGTGGAGTTGGATAGCGAGGTTCACGTCACCTGCCTGAAGTCCAACGTGGCGGGTAATTTTCGCGTGGCGTGGGTCAACGCGCGCGCGCAGGAAGGCGCCTACAGCCTGGGCTTGGAGGTCGTGGAGACGGAGGGCGATCTGTGGGGCATCCACTTTCCTCCCGCCACGCCCGAGGACGAAGCCAACACCCCCAGCGTCTGGCTCCAGTGTCAGCGTTGCCGCGAATCCGCAAAGATGCCCGTTCCGGAGGCGGAGGTCGAGTATCTCTCCGAGGGTTTTCTGATCGCCAAGCCCTGCGAGCGCTGCCGGGCTACCACCACGTGGGAGTTTGGCGTGGAGGCGGAGATCCTTCCCGCCGAGGATGGCGGCGCCCCGATCGCCATGCAGAAGGACCAGCGCGGCCGCGGCCGCGTGCCCATGAGGACCAAGATCAAAATCACCCGCCGGCGCTTCGGCACGCCCGTGGTGGACGTTTGCGAGACCACCGACGTCTCGCGCGGCGGGGTCTGCTTTCTCACTTCCATCGGCTACGAGATGGGAGAAGAGCTCTCGGTGATTGTACCTTACAAGGAAGGCGACGTGGCCATCCCGGTACCCGCCCGCGTGGTGCGCGTCGAAGCCACCAAGGACGGCAAGTTCCACGCCGTGGCCGCGGAAATGGAGAAGTCCCGATGAACCAACCTCGTCGAGTGCGCAAGACCTCGGCTCGCGTCCCCCTGGGGCCGGCGCTGCTCCTGATTCTGGCGGCGGGCCTGACGGCTCCGGCTTTTTCCCAGTCCCCACCTCCGGGCGCGCAGGCGCCCAGCTTCACTCTGGAAGGCACCATCTCGGATCTGGCGCCCGGCAAGCTGACCGTCAGCACCCAGGACAACATCATCTTCACCGTGCTCTATACAGACAAGACGCAAATCACGCGCGCCGACGGTAGTCCGGGAAGCTCCAAGGATTTCAAGCGCGGGCTGGCCGTGCACGTGGCCGGCGACCTGGAAGAAAGCGGCGACATCAACGCCGTGGAGATTCATCTCCTTCCTCCTCCCGGCGGCTCGGGTAACCACAAGCCAGCGCCCCGTCATCTGGCGGGCGGACATTCCTTGCCTTTGCCCTGAGCGCGCGCCTGGCGGTAGATGAATCCCGCCGCCGCCACGTCCCACAGCGCGATCCCGCAGGATTTGAAGAGGGTGATTTCGTCCGCGCTGTGCCGACCGGGCCGCGCTCCCGCCACCACCTCGTGCAACTCGACGACGCGCTCCCAACCTTGCGGCCCGTCGTCCAGCCCGTGAATCAAGTCCCCCGCCTCCACGCGCGCTTGTTCCAAGCTGTCTACTGCCAGCACGCCGGCGCGTTCGAGCGCCGCAGCATCCACCTCGCGCCGCCGCGCCATGTTGGCGCCGATCACGTTCAGGTGCGCGCCCGGCTGTAGCCAGGTGCCTTCCACCACCGGCTGCGCGGAGTTGGTCGCCGTGATGACAATCTCGCCAAAGCGCGCGGCGGCTTCGGCGCTTTCCGCCGGCTCGACTTCCAGATTCAGGCGCGCCGACATCTCGCGGCAGAAGTCCCGGCAGGGCTCGTCGCGGCGGCTGAAAACGCGCGCCGAAGAAATCTTCCGCACCTTCGCCACCGCCTCCAACTGCGTGCGCGCCTGCCGGCCCGTGCCGATCAGTCCCACCCGCGAGGCCCCGGGCCTCGCCATCAGGCGCGTGGCCACGCCGCTCGCCGCCCCGGTGCGCAGCTGCCCCAGGTGGTCGGCCTCGATCATCGCCAGCAGGTCGCCGCTCTCCGCCTCGAAGAGCAGTACCACAAAGCAATATCCCCGGCGCGTCACCGTGTAGATTTTCAGCCCCAGCAGATTGTCACCGGGCAGCGCCGCCGCCATGTAGTGGAGCGTGGTGCCCGGAATGAAGATGCGCTGCCGCGGGTGATTGACGCCCCCGCCGCCGTGCTGCGCGCGCAGGCTCGCCTCCACGCGCTCCAGGGCGCGCTCCATGGGAAAAAGTTCCTGCACTTCTTCTTCGCTGATCCAGCAGGGCATGAAGGGCTCCTTTGAGGGTAACCCGCCGCCGAAAAGATGGCGCGGGCAGTTGATTTGCGGTTCTAGTTGGCCAGGCCCAGGGCTTGGGCTTTGGCGCGGCGTGCGGCGTCCAAGGTGCCGAGGAAATTTGTACGGCGGCGGCGCAGGCGGCGCCGGTCGAGCGGTCCCAGCGCGCGCAGAAGCAGCAGGCGCGTCCGACGGCCGAGCAGCCACTTGTATCGCCACAAGTCGAGCCCGGAAACCGGCAGGGTCAGAGCGTAGGTGCCCGCAACCGCGCGCCCCCACAGGTGTGCGCAGAGGAATATCTGCCCTGCGTAACACATCAGAATGACCAGCGTCCCCACCGTCCAACGCGTGCGGCGCTCGAGCTGCGGGCCCTGGGCGGTTTTCTTGTTCAGGCCCGCGGCATAAAGCAGCAGGAGCGGCAGAAGGTGATTGGCCAAGCCGTAGAGCGCCACGGGTAGGGTCAGGATGCTTTCCGCCCACGCCAAAGTTCGGCGCCCCGCGGAGCGCATCCAAGCGCCGGCAGTTTCGACTTTCAGGCGGCGCAGTGCCGCGCGCTGGTCGGCCTCCCGGTAGGCACTCAGCCGCTCGCGCATCTCGACCAGCCGCCCGGGCTCCAGAAAGTTCATCTGCTCCACCCACTCGGCGACGAACCCGCTGATGCTGAACCCTTCCGGCTGCTGCGCCCAGTTGCTCCGTGCGCTCCACGCTTCCGCCAGGTCGGCTTTGGAAACTTCTTCCAGGTCGGCCAGGAAATGAGCCACGTCCCCGGGCTGGAGACGGAAGACGTTGCGGCGGCAGGCTTCCTCCAACGTGCCGGTGAGCGTCTGCTCGCTTTGTGGCCCCTCAAGAAACTTCCTGACTTCCAGCGTCAGATCGAAGTGAATGAGCGATTCGCGGCCCGAAGCGCGGCCGGCGGGCAGATAGAGATGGACGGGAACCAGGCGAAGCTCCGATTCCTTCGCTTCCGCCGCCAGGTGCGCGGCGAGCGCCAGTCCCGGTGGCGCGCTGCCGTCCGGTCCCGGGGCTCGGGAGAATATCGCCACCGCGCCGCCGGCCGCGAGGCGGCTCCGAGCGTCCGCGGTGTCCTCGCCTGCCGTCAGCTCCATCCCCAGCCCCCAGGCCAGCAGGCGCCGTCCTATCCCTCGCACAAGGCGCCGCTCCAGCCGGCAATGAATCTCCCGCTCCAGCCCCGCGACGATGAGCAAAGCTTCCAGGAAGCCCGCCGGATGGCTGACCACAGCCAGCGCCGCACCGGCGGCGGGGAAGTGGCCGGGGTTGAGGCGGCGCGTTTTGCCGTAGAAAAGACGCAGACCGGCCCGCATCAGGCTGCGAAAGACTCTGTAGCGGGCGCTGACGCGGGGACGCGGCGCGAACGATTCAGCAGGCAAGCAGTTCCTCCCTCGAGATCGCAAGAATCAGCGGCGCGCACGCCTCGATCGCCGTCCGGCGGGCAGCGCATCGCTCGACCAGCCTTTCACAAGGCCCAGGGGCCGGACGATGGTCTGGTCGAGTTCGTAGACCTTCTGTACTTCGGCGTCGTCGCGCTCGAGCAGCCGCACGCGGAAATACGTGCCGCCGTCGCGATGCTCGACGCGCAGAGGAAAATAGCCGCGCAGGCGGCTCTCCACGTAAGCGGTGACGTAGCTCTGCCGGCTGGCCTGCCAGGTGAACACGCGGATGTGGTTGAAGTCCACGTCACGGTCGCCGATGCGGTCGGCCACCAGGTACTGAGGCACCGCGCGCCCCTGGTCCTCCACCGTGTTGAGCACCAGCCAGGCGACCAGGTTGATGTTCTGAGCGTAGACGGAGATGGCGGGCGGGATATCCAGCGTGACGAGGCGGCCCAGCACCCATCCTGCGCGCGACGGCGTGCCCACCAGATACCAGGCTTCGCTCGGGCCCGCCGCGGCGGGCTGGCGCTTCTCCTCCTCGGGCGTTTCCTCCGCCCCCGTTTCGCTGGCCGCGGAAAGCCGCGCTACCATCCGCCGGCCGTAAACCTTCAGCGTTTGCTGCCGCTGCAAGCGTTCCAGGATGGGTGCGCTGCGCGAAGGCTTGAGGCGCAGGTTCGCCTCGAACCCAGCGTGGCCCTCCGCCTGCACGGGAATCGAGCGGACCTTTTGGAGAATCGTCTGTGAGCGCGCGTAGGTCTGGGCGCTCATCAGGTCGTGGGAATCCATCCAGCCCGTCTCACCGTTCGACAGGCGCACGCGCGCATACTCGCCGTCGTGGGAGAGGATTTCGAGGCGCTGGCCGTTGTTGACCGTCGCCACCACGCCGTGCACTTGCGCCAGCGAGTCCATCACCTGCGCGGAAGCGGAAAGCACATAGGCCGTCTCCGGCGGCGCGACGGGCCGGTGCCGATACCAGTAATAGACACCCGCTGCGGCGCCGAGCAGCACAACGATGAGGGCGAACCTCAGCTTGCCCAAGTCTCCAATCCTCTCCGCGAGGCCGCCGAGTTGGCTTCCTCTCGCCCGCTGCGCAATTCGGCCGCCCCTGACTTGACGCTTATTTTACACTGGCAGGTGCGCCGATGTCGTCACCGGCGCCCCGGAGGCGAGCACGAAAATACAACGCTTGATGATTCCCGGCCCGGCCGGACATTTGGAGGCGCTGCTCGAGTGGGCGCCGGAAGTTCCGGCACGCCTGTGTGCGCTGGTCTGCCACCCGCATCCGCTCTATGGCGGCACGCTGCACAACAAGGTGGTGTTCCGCGCCGCCAAATCGGCCTTGGTGGAGGGCGTTCCCGCGCTGCGCTTTAATTTCCGCGGCGTGGGCAAGAGCAGCGGTGTCCACGACCGGGGCGTGGGCGAGCTCGACGACGTCGGCGCGGCGCTCGACTACCTCGCCGAGCGTTTCGCAGGTCGGCCGGTGCTGTTGATGGGATTTTCCTTCGGCTGCTGGGTGGGGCTGCGCGCCGGCGCGCGCGACGCGCGCGTCACAGCGATGGCCGGGCTGGGCCTGCCCACCATCGATTCCGACTTCAGCAGCCTGCGCGGCGTGGCCAAACCCAAGCTGATTGTTCAGGGCACGCACGACCAGTACGGCGAGCGGCAGAGCGTGCAGGCGGTTTTCGATAACCTCGCCGAACCCAAACGCCTCCACTGGGTCGAGGGCGCCGACCATTTCTTTACGGGGCGGCTGGGAGAGGTGCAGGAAGCGCTCCAGGCCTTTGTGCGCGAGGCCCTGAGGCGGGTTGCGGAATAAGCTTGGAGGCGGGCCCGATTCGGTGTAGATTGCCCCTCAGGTGATTCGATGGGCGAAGTGGAAGAACCCCAGGAAGCGCCGCTCTACTGTCCTGCCTGCGACCGCGAAGTGGACGACCCTCTGGTTTGCGGCGACTGCGCCGCCGTCATCTGCCGCCGCTGCGGCACCCCGCTGGAAAA
>JBJKQV010000088.1:0-2670 GCA_046704985.1 Terriglobia bacterium | reverse complement strand
CGATACGAGCAGGCTTATCACTCTCGTCACTAAGAAACAAGGTGGACTGCGTCATCTTATCCAGGTGCCACGGGTTGGCCCCCGAGCCCGCCCAGCCGTCTCCCTCATTCATGGCCATTGCGTCCAGTACCATGTCCTGCCGCCTGTCCACGCTAGAAACCTGAGCAATCATCGACCCGGGCGCCCCGGAGTATTGGATGCGAATCGAGCAGAAGGTGACCGGGAGGTGTATCTGGTTCATAACTGCGTCGAGCGAGAGGTCCACTGTGCTGTAAGGCCCCACGGTGAGCGAGGGCAGCGTCAACTGGCCGGTGAGGGTTGCAAAGTCGGGATGGGGCGGGTGGTCGAGCGCCTGGTTGGGATTTTTCTGTCCTTTGTGGATAACCCCTGTGTAACGGACCAGAGGAGCGGCGGGGCCACCCGGGCCGTTCGTGGAGTTCCAATGAGAGCCCTGGGGATATTCGACCGTAATCGTTGCCGTCTGTGGTTTGTCGGCAAGATTTCTGGCGATGACGTGCGGCGTGAAGTCTCCCGCGCCCGCGTAGGAAGAGTTTCTGGGCGGCGTGCCTATCGGCAGACCCACGGCGTCCAGAGCGCTGGCGTGCTGTCGCGCCGGGTCCGGAAACTGCAGCGTCGTCGAAAACCCCGTCGCGGGGTCGGTCACCTGGCCCTGCGCGATTAAGCTGGGATTCGGCCCCCGCTGGACGATGGTGATCCCGCCTTCGGGCGCTTGAGAGGGGCTCACGTTCAGGGCCCCCAGCAGCTCCGCGATGGAGAGAATCTTTGTCTCATTGGGATTGAAGACCAGCGGTGCGCTCTTGTGCTGTTTACCCTGGAAATCGAGGAAGACGTCGGCCGTCTCCGAATTCTCGGACATGTTCGCAACCACAATGCGCGCGTCGCGGCCGCCGCTCAAGCCCCACCAGATTCCGTTGAGGACCGCAGGAATATCGCTGCGCCCCGGGTCATTTTCGACCATCTCCGACTCGTGGACAAGCCGCTCGGCGGGGTTGGTCATGGTCAACTGGCCGACCAGCGGCATAATGGTGCCTTCGAAGTAAATCGCGATGCTTCCTTCCCCGAACGCTCCGCTCGGGTCCGTGTGCAGACTAGTGAGCAGAGAGCGCAACCCTATGGCCAGCTTGGCACCGGGTTGGATGGCCATCGCCGGACCCAGCAGCGTTTGCCCACTTAGGCTGTGCAAGGCCATGCTGAAATCGAGCGGCTTCGGGGAGTCGCTGACCAAGTTGAGCGTGGAACTGAATCCGCCGCGCAGGGAGTAGTAGGGAAAATCAAGCTCGCGTTCACTCACCGGGTTCACCGGCCCGCAGCAGGAAGAAGTCGTAGTCTGCGCCAGCGCGCGAGGCGGGGCGAATCCGTCTGGCGAGCCTAAAACAAGGAAGCTTCCGAGGAAGGAGAGGAAGAGAACGGAACCTAGGACTGCCACGTGGCGCATGGTCTCCTCCTAGAGTTTTGTCTTTAAGCGTACCCTGATTACGCGAACGTGACTTTATGGTAGGATTATAAAATTGTCAAGAAGAAGATGTGAGTTAGCGTTAAATAGCGTGAGGGTGTAGTGCCTGTCGAATACTGGCGCAAAGTAATGGCTGCAGAGGGGGTTGCGCCACCACTAAGGATTCCGCAGCTTGCGCAGGACGGAGTTGAGCTCCGGCAGCTTGGCGAAGAGCGCCACGCTTTTCAGCCAGCGAGTGTTCTCGATGGCGGGTGAGCCGGAGAGGATGACGCCGTCGGGATGGTCGCCGTGCACGCCCGACTGCGCGGTAACGATGACGCGGTCGCCGAGGGTCATGTGGCCGGCCAGGCCCGCCTGTCCCGCCAAGACCGCGTTCTTGCCCAGCTTGCAGGTTCCCGCCAAGCCCGCTTGGCCGCAGAGCAGGGTATTCTCCCCGATATCGCACGAATGGCCGATCTGCACGAGGTTGTCCACCTTGACGCCGCGCCGCAGGCGAGTGACGCCCACGGTGGCGCGGTCGATGCAGGTATTGGCCTGAATTTCCACCCAGTCCTCGATTTCCACCGTGCCGGCGGCGGCGAGCTTGTAGTACGAGCCATCGGCCTGGCGCGCGAAGCCGAAGCCGTCGCCGCCCACCACCACGCCGTTTTGCAGAATCACGTCGTTGCCGATGCGCACGTTCTCGCGCACCACGGCGTGCGAGTGGGCCAGAAAGCGGTGGCCGATCCTCACGCCCGGGTAGAGAGTGACGAAGCTCTTGAGCACGCAGTCGTCGCCCAGTTCCACGCCCTCTTCGATGACCACGTAAGGCCCGATGGAAGGGTTGCGTCCCAGCTTGACGCCGTCGGCAATGACCGCGGTGGGATGAACGCCGGGCCGCGGGCGCGGCGCGGGGTAGAAGACTTCCAGGGCGTGCGCGAAGGTCAGGTAGGGATTGTCGGAGCGCAGCAGCGGCCGGCCGAAGGGGGGAATGTCGGGATCCACGATCACCGCCGCGGCGCGCGTTGTTTGGAGCTTGGGACGGTATTTGATGTTGGCGAGAAAGGTCAACTCGCTGGGCGACGCTTCCTCCAGGCCGGCGACGCCGGTGATTTCGGTATCCCCCGGCCCCTCGAGCCGGCACCCCAGACGGTCGGCAAGCTCCTGAAGCTTCATGGCGAAAATCCCCCTGTCGGAAATGCTTCCCGGGCGTGAGG
>JBJKQV010000087.1:0-7411 GCA_046704985.1 Terriglobia bacterium | reverse complement strand
TGAACAAGTTTGTGGCCCTGCCCAAGTCCGGTACGGAGTACACCTTCAATCCCGTGCAAGGGGACACGATCAACCAGCACATGGTGCGGATTGACGATAACCTGAGCAACAAGGACGACCTCTGGGGTTCCTGGCTGTATCAGCACAACGACATCAACAACACGCTGCCCTTTACGGGGTCCACGCTGCCGGGATTCCCGGAGACGAGCACCGAGCAAACCAACCAGTTTGCGCTGACTTGGGACCACACCTTCAACGGCTCGACGCTGAACGAAATGCGGCTGGGGTACACGCGCTTCAACTACGACGCCTCGGAGCCGGTGAATATCCTCAGTCCGCAGTCGGTAGGGTTCACGGGCATCAATGTGCAAAACCCCGCCGTCTCCACCTGGCCGCGGATCGAGGTTTCCGGTTTCTTCAACCTGGGTGGGACGAGCAACGGCCCGCAGCCGCGCCTCGTCCAAACCCGGCAATTCAGCGACAACTTCACCAAACTGGTGGGGAACCACACCTTCAAGATCGGGACCGACGTCCGGACCTTCCAGGTCTACAACCCCTTCTACGCGGATGCCAGCGGAGTTTTCAGCTTCAGCAGTAGCGGCAAGTATTCGACGGGAGACGCGGGGGCGAATTTCCTGCTGGGAATTCCGCACACTTACTCCCAGTCGGGCGGGGACATCGTCAACGCCCGGGCGAAGGACGTTTACTCCTACTTCCAGGACCAGTGGAAGATCCGGCCCAACCTCACCCTCACTTACGGCACCGGCTGGTCGATCGACACGCCGCTGGTGGACAATTATCACTCCAACCACGCCATGATCGCTTTCCGGCCGGGACAGCAATCCACCATTTATCCCAATGCGCCGGCGGGTTACCTTTTCCAGGGCGATCCGGGAGTTCACGCTTCGGGCACCCTGAAGTGGGACCACTTCGCGCCGCGCGTGGGCTTTGCCTGGAGTCCCGGAAGTTCCGGCCTCTGGTCCCTGCGCGGGGGATTTGGCATCTACTACAACCGCTCGGTCGAGGAGCAGGACCTGCAGTTCATTCTTTCGCCGCCCTACGGAGTATTCTCCGGAGGCGTCGGGGACGTCGGGCTCGTTCCCTCGTTCGCCAATCCCTGGACGGACATTGCCGGGCGCGGTTCGATCGCCGACAAGTTCCCGGCGGCGACCAACCCTCCTTCCAACGTCAACTTTGCGGAATACCTGCCCATGTCCATCAACGTGCAGGATCCCAACAATACCGTCCCTTATTCGGAGAACTTCAACCTGACCCTGCAGCGCCAACTGCCTGGTTCCGCGGTGCTCTCGCTGGCCTACGTGGGTGAGCTGGGGAGGCACGAGCTCATTACCCGCGAGCTGAATCCGGCGAACCCATCCGCCTGCCTGACACCCAGCGCGCTCAATCCGCTGCAGACCGACGGCAACACGCTCTGTGTGGACAGCGTGCCCTTCCAGTTCGCGGTGCCTTACGGGTCCGGCATCTTCCCTTACAACTCCAACACCTTTGCCTCAGTAGGGAACGTCCAGACCACCGGCATTTCGAACTACAACGCCTTCCAGGCGACTTACAGCAAGCACATGAGCCACGGCTTGGCGCTGTATGCCGCTTACACCTGGTCCCACGCCATGGATAACGGCTCGGGCTTCGAAGCCAGCGGCTTCGGCGGCGGGGGGTTTGGAGCCTACGGCACCACGCGCGGCATCAATCCCTTCAACCAGACCCTCTACGACTACGGGCCGTCCGCCTATGACGCGCGCAACCGCCTGGTGATTGACTACACCTACGTCATCCCGCCCATCTACCACTTCCAAAATTGGGCGGCCAAGCGCTTGCTGGAGGGCTGGACGATGAGCGGCGTCACCACTTTCCAGTCCGGCTTCCCGCTCGACGTGGCCGACTCCAGCAACTTCCTTTCCCTGGCCTGCACGGCCTACTCGTTCTACGAATGTCCGGGCGCGCCCAACCTGGTGGCCCCGGTCAAGTACCTGAATCCCGCCACCAGCTCCGTCAACGGACAGAACCATTACTTCTTCAACCCCAACTCGTTTGTGCCGGAGGCTCTGGGAACCTTCGGCAATGCCGGCCGCAACATCCTGCGCGGACCTGGCATCGCCAACTTCGACTGGGCGCTCATGAAAGACACCCGCATCACCGAGTCCACCAATCTGCAATTGCGCTTCGAGTTCTACAACGTCTTCAACCACACGCAGTTCGACCCCAGTGGGGCGGTGACGGACATCAGCAGCGCCAACTTCGGCCGCATTCTGGCCGCCCGTGATCCGCGGGTCGTCCAGTTGGGGGCGAAGTTCTTCTTTTAATCGTGAAAAGCCCGGAGGCGCGGTCCGTCGGCTGACGGACCGCCTCTCCGGCCTGGTTTGAGGAAAGGTGAAACCTTCAGGCGTCCCGGAAGTTTCTCGGGACGCCTTCTTTTTGTGGGGCGCTAGCGCGGCCCTTGGTAGCCCGGCCCCAACAGAACCTTGCCCGGCAGGGCGGAGGTCAGCTTGCCGTTCATGATTTCCGGAACCCCGTTGACGAGCACGTAGTCCATGCCCACGGAAAGCTGGTTGGGATTCTGGTAGGTGGCCAGGTCGCGGACCTTGGCGGGATCGAACACCACGATGTCGGCCCACATGCCCTTCTTCAGCACGCCGCGGTCGGTCAGCCCTTCGCGCTGCGCGGGCAGAGCCGAGAACTTGCGGATGGCTTCGGGCAGCGAGAACAGGTGCTCCTCGCGCACGTACTTGCGGATGATGCGCGGAAACGTCCCGTAGGCGCGCGGGTGCGGGTGCTCCTTGCCCAAAGTGCCGGTGGGCGAGCCGCCGGGGTAGTCATTGTCAATGGAGACCCAGGGCTGGCGTAGCGCCAGCTCGACGTCGGGCTCGCTCATGGCGAACACCACTACGCCCGTAAAAGCGTGGTCCTTGAGCAGCAGGTCGAAGATGGTGTCGATGGGGTCCTCGTGCCAGAGCTTGGCGATCTGAGCGATGGTCTTGCCTTGCAGAGAGCGGAGCTGGGGATTCTGGATGGTGGTGATCAGAATCCCTTCCGGCCCCGAGACTTCCTGCCATTCGTTGTCCCAGACGGAGGTGGGAGTCTCCATGTCCTTGCGGATACGGGCGCGCATGGCGGGGTCCTTCAGCCGCTCGAGCAGCTTGGCGTTGCCGCCGTCGTGGGCCCAAGGCGGCATGAAAGCCGCCAGATCGTTCGCCCAGGCCGTGTAGGCGTAGGTGTCCGCTTCGATGTCGAGCCCCTGGGCGCGCATCTTGTCAATGAAAGCCACCACTTGCGGCATCTTTCCCCAGTTCGGCTTGCCTCCCGTCTTGAGATGGAAAATCTCGACGGGGATGTGAGCCTCGCGGGCGATGCGCGCCGTCTCCTGGAGCGCCGCCATTTCGCCGTCGCCTTCGTTGCGCATGTGGGTGGCGTAGATGCCTCCGTAGCGGGCGCTGACGGAAGCGAGCGCGATCAGCTCGTCGGTGGAAGCGTAGGGCGCCGGGGGATACATCAGCGCCGAAGAAAGGCCGAGCGCTCCCTCGCGCATCGCCTCGGCCACCAGCGCCTGCATCTTTTCCAGCTCGGTGGGGGTGGCGGCGCGGTCGCCGTCGCCGATCACGTAGCGGCGCACCTGCGTGGCGCCCACGTAGGTGCCCAGGTTGATGCCGATGCCTTGCCGGCGCAGACGCGCGAAATATCCCGTGAAGTTGCGCCACGTGGGAGTAATGCCGTAGTGCTGAAACTGCGCCTTGGCGTCCGCCAGGGTCTGCTCGTTCTGCGGCGCCACCGTGTCCCCTTCGCCCGTGATCTCGGTGGTGATGCCCTGATAGAGCTTCGAGGGAACGTGCCGGTCGACGAGGATGGACAGGTCGGATTGCCCGAGCATATCGATGAAGCCCGGAGCCACCACCCGCCCGGCGGCGTCGATCACCTGCTTGGCGTGCGCGCCCGACAGGCGGCCGATGGCCGCGATGCGTCCGTTGCGGATGCCGATGTCGCCTTCGTACCACGGCGAGCCGGTACCGTCGATAATGTGCCCGTTGCGGATGATCAGGTCGTACTGCGCCGCCTGGGCGCCCTGACCCCGCATTCGTCCTGTGGCGGCGAGCAAGATCGCCGCGCCCAGCCCTGCCAGCCCGATCGATAAGAGTCGCTTGCGCATTGGCCTCTCCACGTTTCAGAATGGTTGCAAGATTTTTGCCAGTCCCGGCCCGCGCGGCCCCGGCCGGCGCCTGGGGGGAACCGGGGGGATTATAGTCCATCGTGGCGCCGGTGGGTACGGGCGTGCATGACATTCCGCGCCGGGTTGTGATAGCATTTTTGCATTCAGGTAGCCGCGACCTGCGGAGCCGCGTACCGTCCGGTAGGCGGCGGATTTTCCCCGGGGGTGAGCCGGCTCGTTTGAAAGGAATCGCACTATGTCCGGTCATTCCAAGTGGGCCACCATCAAGCACAAGAAGGGTGCCGCTGACGCCCGGCGCGGCAAGCTCTTCACCAAGCTGATCAAGGAAATCACCGTGGCGGCGCGCATCGGGGGCGGTGATGCGGACTCCAACCCGCGCCTGCGCACCGCCATCGCCGCAGCCAAGGCCGAGAACATGCCTGCCGACAACATCAAGCGCGCCGTCCAGAAGGGCACCGGTGAGTTGCCCGGATCTGTCTACGAAGAGGGCATCTACGAGGGCTATGGTCCCGGCGGAGTGGCCATGATGCTCGAGGTCGCCACCGACAACAAGAACCGCACGCTGTCGGAAATCCGCCACGTCTTCTCCAAGCACGGAGGCAACCTGGGTGAGAACGGGTGCGTGGCCTGGATGTTCACCAAGCGCGGCTACTTGGTGGTGGAAAAAGACAAGGCCGACGAGGAGACGCTGCTCAACCTGGTTACCGAAGCGGGAGCCGAGGACATGACCGAAGACGGCTCGAACTGGGAGATTTTTGCCCCCGCCGAGAATTTCCACCAGGTGGTGGAGGCGCTGAAGGGCGCCAACGTGCCCACCGCCGCCGCCGAGATTTCCATGCTGCCGCAGTCTTACGTCAAGCTGGCGGGCAAGCCCGCCGGGCAGATGCTGCGCCTGATGGAAGACCTGGAAGACCACGAAGACGTTCAGCACGTGTTCGCCAACTTCGAGATCGAGGAAACGGAGCTCCAACAGTTGGCGCAGGCGCAAGCTCACTAGCCCGCTCGGCGCCCGCCAACCAACCGGCACACCGCATGTTGTTGACTCGTCCCCCGGCTCACCGGCGTTTGAGTTGCTTATCCCTCTCCTGGGGGTGGATGGCTGTGGCGCTTTTCCTCGCCGTCCCCGCCGCCGCCCAGCAACCCCCCGCCGCTTCCGGGCTCGCGAGCGTCAGCTACTCGCGCGTGCTGAAGGGCAGCCTTCCGGAAGTCACCGCCTTGACCGTGGACTCGAACGGCGCGGGCACTTACGACGGCCGCAAAATCAGCGACCCGCCCAGTCCCCGCAAAATGCAGCTCAGTCCCGCCACGACCCGCCGAATCTTCGCCCTGGCTGCCGCCCTCAACGATTTCCAGGGCATCGACCTGGAGAGCCACAAGAACGTCGCCAACATGGGGAAGAAGACCTTCACCTACGAGCAGAGGGGAAAGAAGTACAGCGCGACGTTCAACTACACCCTCAACCGCCAGGCGACCGAGCTGATGAACATCTTCGAGCGCATCGCCACCGTCGAGCAGCATCTCACGGCGCTGGAATTCGCCGTGCGCTACGATCCCCTCAGCCTGCCCCACGAGTTGCTGATGATTCAGTACGATCTGAGAAACCAGGCGCTCCAAGACCCGCAGTTGATGGTCCCGGTGCTCGAAGAGATTTCCAAGAACCCGCGCTTTCTTCACCTTGCCCAGATGCGCGCCCGCGATATCCTGGAGCGCGTGCAATCCCGTGACTAGCGGGGAGTTAGCCCTCGGCGGATTTCCCGCAACCTGCGGCCTCTGCGCTTCGTCTACACTGGTGTAGAATGGCCGCAAGGGCGAGCCAAATTCGGGCCCCGGAGGTGCGCCATGAAACTCTCGATGCACAGGTTATTCTGGCTCTTGGGCGCAGGGATGATCGCTTTGCTGGCCCTGCCGGGAGCTTGGGCGCAGGAGGTTTCTCACGCGCGGGTGGTCCGCCTGAGCTTTACCGAGGGCACGGTGGCCGTTGAGCGTCCCGACACTCAAAACTTTGCAGCCGCTCCGGTCAACACTCCCATTCAGGAAGGTTTCCAGCTTTCCACCGCCGAGAACAGCTTCGCGGAAGTGGAGTTCGAGAACAGCTCCACGGTCCGGGTGGGCCAGGACTCCTTGCTGGCGTTTCCGCAACTGGCGCTCGACGCAAACGGCGGCAAGTTGAACCGCCTCAGCCTGACGCAGGGCTACGGCACTTTTGATTTCATCGCCGGCAAGGGCGACCAGAACCAGGTGGTAGCGGGACCCGCCTCCATTACCGTGCCTGCCGGGGAGAGCGCGCGCTTCCGCGCCGACCTTGACCAGGATGCCGTGCGCCTGGAAGTTTTCAAGGGGCGCATCGAAGTCTCCGGCGTTTTTGGCGGCCAAACCCTGGAGCGCAACGAGGTGATGGTCATCCGCCCCGGCGAGAACCCGCCGGTGGAAGTTTCCCAGGGCATCACCGAGGACGCCTGGGACCAGTGGGTGAACGAGCGCGAGCAGCAGGCGGCCGCGGCGCGCAGCCGTCCTGCCCCCGGCATCTATTCGCCCAACGTCAACTCGCTCTACGGTTGGAACGACCTTGGCAACTACGGTTCTTGGGTCTACCTCAGTGGCTACGGCTACGGCTGGGTTCCCCGCGTCGCCGTCGGATGGGCGCCCTATTCTTCCGGGCGCTGGTGCTGGTATCCGGGCTTCGGGTTCACCTGGATTTCCTACGAGCCCTGGGGCTGGGTGCCTTTCCACTACGGCGGCTGGATTTATCAGCCGGGCTTCGGCTGGGCGTGGATTCCCGGCGGAATGAATGCTTGGTCGCCGGCGCTGGTGACCTGGTATCGCGGGTCGGGCTGGATCGGCTGGGAGCCCCGCGGGCCGCATTTCGGTGATCGCGACCGTGGCCGCCGCAACTGCCCGCAGGGCGGGTGCATGATCGCCGTCGGCACGCGGGCGTTTCAGGACGGCTCGCCCGTGCTGCGCCATCGCATGATGGGCGTGCGCACGGAAAGCGGCATCGAGATCAAACGGCCGGAAGTCAAGCCGACGCGCGCCGGCATGTTGACGGGAACGGTTCTGCCCGCCCGCAGCGTGACGCGCTCGGGCGCGGCGTCGCGCGCCGTGCCCGTTACCGCCGGCCGGGCTGTCACCCGTCCTCCCGTGGGCGCCGTGACTCGTCCTGAGTCGGCTCCCGCACCTCACGCTCCCACGCGCCGCTTCGGGCCGCAAACCCAGCGACCCTCCGGCGTGGTC
>JBJKQV010000086.1:0-9009 GCA_046704985.1 Terriglobia bacterium | reverse complement strand
CAATGGAAGGATTTTCCGCGCGGGAACGCCCGAGGAATTGGGCAACGACGCGGAAGTGAAGAAAGTCTATCTGGGCGATAATTTCCGGCTGGCAATCTGATGGGCGGACCTCAAACCAGAATCGGGTTGAACCTCAAGGTGGCGCAGAAGCAGATTCTGACGCCCGGCTTGGTGCAAATGGTGAGCGTGCTGGCGCTCAACAAGCTGGAACTGCGCGACATGATCAACCAGGAGATGGTGGCCAACCCGGTGCTGGAGGAGCTCTCGGAAAACGTCCCTACCGTCGAGGAGGTAGCGCGCCAAGCGGAGGCCGAAAAACCTGCGGAGCCCGCAGCCGACCAGGAGATGCGCAGCGACGACGGCCACGACTCGTTCGAGGAGATCGATTTCGGGTCGTTTTTCGACAACTACCTCGATCCCGGGTACAAGTCGCCGGCCGCGGAGGTGATCGAGAAGCCTTCCTTCGAGAACTTCCTCTCCCGTGCCCCTTCGCTGGCCGACCACCTGGAGTGGCAGTTGCGGCTTTCCATTTGCTCCGACGATGTGCGCCGGGCGGGGGAATCGATTATCGGCAACTTGAACGAGGACGGCTATCTGACCGCCACCATCGAGGAGATGGCGGAGTCGGGCGAGCACCGCCGCGAGGAAGTGGAAGAGGCGCTGAAGCTGGTGCAGGAATTCGACCCCCTGGGGGTGGCGGCGCGCGACGTGCAAGAGTGCCTGCTTATCCAGCTACGCGCCCTGGCGCCGGACAACACCCTGGCGGCTCAAATCGTCTCGTCCCATCTGAAGCTTTTGCAGAACAAGCAGTACCGCGAGATCGCGCGGGCGCTCGACCGCCCGGTGAAGGCGGTGGAGCACTGTGTGGAGCTGATCCGGCGGCTCGACCCGCGCCCGGGGCAGCGCTACAACAACTCCCAGCCCCAGCTCATCGAGCCCGACGTCGCCTTCCTGAAGGTGGGCGACACCTTCCGCGTGATCGTCAACGAGGACGGGCTGCCGCAGTTGCGCCTGAGCCCCCATTACCGGCGCATGCTGGAGGGGAGCGACGTGACGCGCGAGGTGCGCAATTATGTGAAGGAGCGTTTCACCTCCGCCATCCAGCTCATCAAGAACATCGAGCAGCGCAAGCAGACGATCGTCAAGGTGTGCGAGGCGATCATCCGCCGCCAGGGAGAGTTTCTGGACAAGGGCATGGACGCGCTCAAGCCCATGATGATCAAGGAAGTGGCGGAGGAAGTGGGCGTGCACCCGTCCACGGTCAGCCGAGCCGTCGCCCACAAGTACGCGCACACTCCCCAGGGCGTCTACGAGCTGCGCTTCTTCTTCTCCGAGGCCGTGCAGGGCCCCCTGGGCGGCTCCACCTCGCTCGTCAACCTGAAGCGCCTGGTGAAGAAGATGATCGAGGAGGAGGACGCCGCTCACCCCCTGACCGATGAACAGATCACCCAGCGCCTGCGCGAGAAAGGGATTTGCGTGACCCGCCGCACGGTGGCCAAGTACCGCGAGGATATGCGCATCCCCAGCACCCACCAGCGCCGGGTGAAAGCCTGACCCGCTCCGGTGCGCCCCCCGGGCTCCGCCCGCGTTCCATGGAGGATCCAAGATGGAAATCAGCTTTACGGGACGGCAGATGGAAATTCCCCCTTCCCTCCGCCAGTACACGGAGAAGCGTTTGCGGAAGCTCTCCCGCCTGCTGCGGGATGGGACGGACGTCCACGTCATCCTGACGGCGGAGAAGCACCGGCGAACCGCCGAGATCACCCTCAACTTCCGGGATCACACCCTGGTGGGATTTGAAGAGAGCGCGGACGCCCTCAGCTCGGTCAACGGAGCTTTGAACAAGCTGAAGCGGCAGACGGTGCGCTTTCTGGAGCGGCGGCGTACACGCAAGCGGCGGCCCAAGCCCGTGGCGGCGGTGCTGCTGAACGTTCTGAGGCCCGCCCACGGCCATCGCGAAGATCGCCAGGTCCTAGAGACGCAGCGGTTGCCGCTGCGCTTCCTTACCGTGGAAGAGGCGGTGGGCGACGCCGACCTGCGCCGCCGCGGGCTGGTGGTGTTTCGCAATCCGGCCACCGACCGCGTCAACGTTCTCTACCGCCGCCAGAACGGCGACCTGACCTTGATCGAGCCCGAACCCTGAGAGACAATCCCCGGGAGGGGTGAGGCGCCGGGCGGCTAGGCTGTTGGCGGGCGCCGGCTCACATTCAATCCCATGGCCAAACCACGCGCGGCGCGCAAGCCTGCCCGGCAATTCGTGCTGATCACCGGCCTCAGCGGCTCGGGCAAGGGCTCGGTGCTGAAGGCCTTCGAGGACCTCGGCTACTACTGCGTGGACAACCTGCCGGTCAAGCTCCTTCCGGAGTTCGCGGGGCTCTGCCGCCAGCGGGGCAGCCGCCTGGAGCGCGCCGCGGTGGTGGCGGATATCCGCGAAGGGGAAGCGCTCAGCCAGCTTCCCGCCATCTACGCCTCGCTGCCGCGCGCGGGCTTGAAGGTCTCGCTGGTCTTTCTGGAGGCCTCGGAGACGGCGCTGATCCGGCGCTTTGAGGAGACCCGCCGGCCTCATCCGCTGGGACGCCACTTGCCGGTGCGCGAAGTGCTGCGCCTGGAACGCCTGCTGCTGCGCCCCGTGCGCCGGCTCGCCGACGCGGTCATCGACACCAGCCGCATGAACGTCCACGAGCTGCGCGAGTTCGTGCTGGGGCGCTTTGGGGGCGCCAAGGCGCACCGCAGCCTGCTGATTTCGGTGGTCTCCTTCGGCTACCGCTACGGCGTGCCCGGCGAGGCCGACTTGGTTTTCGACGTGCGCTTTCTCCCCAATCCCAATTACATTCCCCGCCTGAAGAACAAGACGGGCCGCGACCGCGCCGTGCGCCGCTACTTGGACGCGCAGTCCACGACGCGCGACTTTCGCACCCGCCTGCGCGACCTGCTGCTGTTTCTCCTTCCCCACTACATCCGGGAAGGGAAGAGCTACTTGACGGTGGCCATCGGCTGCACGGGCGGCCGCCACCGCTCGGTGGCCCTGGCCGAGCAGCTGGCCACTATTCTGGGTGAGGAAGGTTACCGGACCAAGCTTATTCACCGCGATATCACCAAGGCGCAGAGTTGAAACCTCGGGAGGGGTTGCCGTGAGCAACGTGATCGCCATCGACATCGGGGGGACGCAGTTCCGCGTGGGACTGTTCGACCAGGAGGGCCGGCGCTTGCTGGTTCTGGAGGGGGCGACGGAGGCGCAGAAGGGCCGCGAGTGGATGCTCGAGCATCTGCAAGCGCGCTGCGGCGAGTTGCTGCGCTCGACCGACCAGCCCGTCAAGGCCTGTGGGGTCAGTTTCGGCGGGCCGGTGAATTTCTCCCAACAAACCGTTCGCTCAAACTACTCCCCGGGCTGGGAAGACTTCGCCCTCAGCCGGTGGGTCGAGGAAACGACGGGCTTGCCTTGCCGCACCGATAACGACGCCAACGCCGGCGCCCTGGGCGAATGGCGCTTCGGCGCGGCGCGCGGTGCGCGCTCGGTCTTCTACATCGCCATCAGCCGGGGAATCGGCGGAGGCTTTCTCCTGGACGGGAAGCTTCGCCACGGCAAGGATAACCTGGCGGGAGAGATCGGACATATTCCCGTTTCCGAGTCGGGCGTCACTTGCGCCTGCGGCGCGCGCGGCTGCCTGGAGACTTTCTGCTCGGGTGCTGCCATTGCCTTGCGCGGCCGCGAGTGGGCCGAGCGCCGCCCCGAGCGCGCCACCCGCATGTTGGAACTGTGCGGCGGGAATATTGATGCCATCTCCGCCCACGCGGTCGCTCAGGCGGCGGCGGAAGGCGACACCATGGCGGTGGGCATCATGCACGAGTCGGCGCGCTGGCTGGCGCGAGTGATTTTGACCGTCATCCGAATCCTCAACCCCGACAAAATTATCCTGGGCGGCGGCGTGGCGGGGGCCGGCGAGATTTTGCTGGGGCCGGTGCGCGAATCGTTGCAGGATTTTGCCTCGCCCACCGTGACCTACTCGACCGAAATCGTCCTGGCGGGCCTGGGAAACTATTCGCCTCTATACGGCGGGGCGGCCATGGCCATCGACCTGCTAGGCTGAGGCGCCTGGCAGCTGGGGGTGGTTTTCCACAACCGGCCCCTCAAACTGCCTTCCCAATTCCATCCCTATACCTTTTGGTAAACGCTCAAGTAGATTCTTAGTATTTGCCTGTAAGCCTTTTTCCGTCATTTGCTTAGCGGTGTGGCAATCCGCCGCTCTGTGGAAAAATCCAGCGCCTTTTCTTGACTACCTTTTGCGCTACGAATTACCATAGCTGATTAAGTCCCAGTCGGCCCTGAGGCCTGCGGGGCGGCGCAAAGAATGAGCCAAGTTCAGCGACTACTTTCCTTTCTCCGGCCGTATAGCTTCCGGTTCTTCGTCGCCGTCATACTGATGGCGGTCGTGGGCGTTTGCGAGGCCATCACCGCCCTGCTCATCAAGCCGGTTTTCGACCAGGTGCTCAAGCCGGGGGCGGGAAGCGGCCCCATCCTGCTGTTCAGGCTGCCCTTCGGCGCGCACACGGGCATTTACCTGCAGGATTTCCTCCCCCACTGGATTCACAACGTCTGGACGGTGGTGGCTATCGCCATCATCGCTGTCATGCTGGTCAAGGGGCTGGCGGAGTTCATCGGCACCTATTTCATCAACTTCATCGGCCACTCGGCGGTGCGGGACCTGCGCAATCGGCTCTATACCAAGATCATCCAGCAGTCGATCGCTTTCTTCACCAGCAATCCTACCGGCCGGCTGATGTCGGCCATCACCAGTGACACGGAAAAGATTCAAAGCGCAGTTTCCAACGTCTCGGCGGATTTCCTCAAGCAAACCTTCACCCTGCTGGGGTTGCTGGGCGTGATTTTCTACGTCGACTGGCGGCTGGCGCTGGCTTCCATGGTGCTGGTGCCTTTCGTGGTTTTTCCCTCTTCCAAAATCGGCCTCTACATCCGCAAGTCGAGCCGCTCCAGCCAGGACAAGATGGCGGAGATGAACAACATTCTGCAAGAGACCTTCAGCGGCGTGCGCATCGTCAAGGCCTTCGGGATGGAGGGATTTGAGACGGCCAAGTTCATGGCCGCCACCAAGCGCCACCTCAAGGTCAGCCTGCGCTGGGTGAAGGCGCAAGCCGCCACCTCGCCGCTCATGGAACTGCTGGGGGCGGTGACCATCGCCGGGCTGCTGCTCTACGCGCGCAACGAAATCCTGCACCACGCGCAGACCACCGGCGGCTTTGTGGCTTTCCTTTACGCCCTCATCAAGATGTACGAGCCCGTAAAGCGCTTGACCGGCGTGAACAACGCTTTCCAGCAGGCGGTGGGCGCCTCCGAAAAGGTCTTCCAGTTCCTGGAAGTGAACTCGGAGATCGTGGAGAAGCCCGGCGCCCCGGCGCTGCCACCCTTCGAGAGCGAGGTCGTCTTCGACCGCGTGAACTTCGACTACGGCAACGGCCAGCCTTTGCTGCGCCAGTTGAGCCTGCGCATCGGCAAAGGGGAAGTGGTGGCGATCGTGGGCTCGAGCGGCGCTGGCAAGACCACCCTGGCCAACCTTATCCCGCGCCTGTTCGACGTGACGGGGGGCGCGGTGCGCGTGGACGGTTTCGACGTGCGCGACGTTCAGGTGGCCTCGCTGCGCCGCCAGATCAGCGTGGTCACTCAGGAAACCATCCTCTTCAACGACACGGTCTGGAACAACATCACCTACGGCAATCCGGACCGGAGCGAGCAGGAGGTTCTGGAGGCGGCGCGCGCCGCTCTGGCACACGACTTCATTGCCGAGATGCCGGAGGGCTACCAGACGCTCATCGCCGAGCGCGGCCAGCGCCTCTCGGGCGGGCAGCGCCAGCGCATCGCCATCGCCCGCGCCCTGCTCAAGAATTCCCCCATCCTCATCCTGGATGAGGCGACTTCCGAGCTGGACACGGAATCCGAGCTCTTGGTGCAACGCGCCTTGACCAACCTGATGGTGGGCCGCACGGTGCTGGTGATCGCCCATCGTCTCTCCACCGTCCGCCGCGCCGACCGCATCATTGTGCTCGACCGCGGGGTGATTTCCGAGGTGGGGACCCACGACGACCTGGTGAACCGTGGGGGCATTTACCAGCGCCTGCACGAGATGCAGTTTGTGGACGTGGAACCTTAAGAGCGGGCGGTGCGCACGACGCGCCCAGGCCCGGGGGACGAACTGATGACCATTCGCAGCATGACGGGTTACAGCAGCTTGCAGGTGCAGGAGACGGGTTTTGCACTGGCGGTGAACCTGCGCGGAACCAATCACCGCAACCTGGACTTGCAGGTGCGCCTGCCGGGGAAGCTGGAGCCGCTGGAGCCCGGCCTGCGCCGCCTGGTGAAGAAGCACGTGGCGCGCGGCCATCTGGAGTTGAGTGTGACCCTGGAACGTTCGGGCGCCGTGGGTTTGGAAATCAACCGCCCCATGCTCGATGCCTATCTGCAATCGCTGAAGGAGTTGCGGCAGGAGGTGGGAGGCGGCGCCGAGCCCGACCTGGTGGCGCTGCTGCGCGTGCCGGGAATGGTGGCGGCGGGCAACGGCGAGCTGACGCCCCAGGAATTGGAGGAGATTCGCCAGGCGCTGGAACATGCGGTGACGGATGGTTTAGAGCGCCTGGACGCGATGCGCGCCCAGGAGGGCAAGTCGCTCGAGCAGGACCTGCGCGCCAGGCTCCAGCACCTGGGGGAATTGCGCGAGGGAATTTTGAAATTGGCGGGCGGGATTTCCGGGCTCTATCAGCAGCGTTTGCAGAACCGTCTGCGCGAACTGCTGGAAGGCGTTCCGGGCGGCCACGCGCCCGACCCCGGGCGCCTGGCACAGGAAGTCGCCTACTTGGCTTCGCGCTCCGACATCGCTGAGGAGCTGACCCGCCTGGGCAGTCACCTCCAGCAAGCCGGACTCCTGCTCGAGGGCGCGGGCGAAGTGGGCAAGAAATTTGATTTCCTGCTGCAAGAGATGAACCGCGAGGCCAACACCCTGCTTTCCAAGACCACCGACGTTCCGGAAGCTGGGGTGGAGATCGGCCGCCTGGCCATCGAGATCAAGACTGAGATCGAGAAGCTGCGGGAGCAGGTGCAGAACATCGAATAGCCATGCCCAAGCGCCCACAAACCGTTTCGCGCACCGGCAGCGTGCTGGTGATCTCTGCCCCGTCGGGCTCGGGAAAGTCCACGCTGGTCAAGCGCCTGCTCGATTCGGTTCCGGGGCTGAGGTTTTCGGTCTCCTACACCACGCGGCCGCGGCGGGTGGGGGAGCGCAACGGCCGCGACTACTTTTTCGTGAGCGAGCAGCGCTTCAAGCGCCTGCGGGCGCAGGGCGAGTTTGCCGAATGGGCCGAGGTGCACGGCTATTTCTACGGCAGCTCGCGCCGGCAAATCCGCCGCGCCCAGGCGGCGGGCCGCGACGTGCTGCTGGACATTGACGTCCAGGGGCACGCCCAGGTGCGCCGGCGCCTGCCCGGCGCGGTGAGCGTTTTCCTGCTGCCCCCTTCGTACCGGGAGCTGCAGCGGCGCCTGCGCCGCCGCCATTCCGACTCGCCGGAAATGATTCGCCGGCGCCTGGGGGTGGCGCGGCGGGAAATCCGCCGCTGGCGCGAATACGATTTTGTGATAGTGAACGACCGGCTGGCCCGGGCGACGGCAGCTTTGCGCTCCGTCGTCGAGGCGGTGCGCCTGCGCGGGCCGGCCCAGCAAGCGCGCGTCAAGAAGATTCAGAAGACCTTTGGAGGAACCCTCGCATGACTTTGAATCAGGAATTGGATAGCAAATTTCGTTTCATTCTGGTGGCCGCCAAGCGGGCGCGGCAGTTGCAGGCGGGCGCCAACCCGCTCGTGCAGGCGCCCACCCGCAAGTCCACCCGCGTGGCGCAGTTGGAGGTGGAGGCGGGTTTGGTCCCCATCGAGATGATCCCCCTCGACGGCGAGAAAGACGCCGAACCCTCGTCGGGCTCGGACGAGTAAGGTGTAGAATTCTCTTGCGCCCCTGCGGCGCCGGCGCCGCCGGGGAAACGAGAAGCCCATGCGCGTAGGATTGGGAGTGACGGGCGGAATCGCCGCCTACAAGGCGGCGGAGCTTCTTCGTCTGCTTCAGGACCGCGGTCTGGAAGTGCAGGTGGTGATGACGCGCCACGCCTGCGAGTTCGTCACCCCGCTTACCTTCGCTGCCCTCTCGGGGCGCAAGGTCATCACCGGCATGTTTTCCAAGCGCGGCGGCGAGCCTAACCTGGAAAGCGCCATCGAGCACATCGCGGTGGCGCAGTCGCTGGACGCGCTGGTGATCGCTCCCGCCACCGCCAACGTCATCGCCAAACTCGCCCACGGCCTGGCGGACGATTTCCTGACTACCCTGGCCCTGGCCACCCCGGCACCGCTGCTCGTGGCCCCAGCGATGAACGTCGAGATGTTTCAGAACCCCGTCACCCAGCAGAACCTGGCGGCGCTGCGGGCGCGCGGCGTACGCGTGCTCGAGCCCGAGGCCGGGTACCTGGCCTGTGGGATGACCGGGGCGGGCCGCCTGGCGCAGCCCGAGGCGATCGCGCAAGCGGTTTTCGAAGCCCTGTCGCTGCGCGACGATTTTCGCGGCCAGACCGTGCTGGTCAGCGCCGGGCGCACCGAAGAGGCGCTCGACCCGGTGCGCTATCTCAGCAACCGATCTTCGGGCAAGATGGGCTACGCGCTGGCGGAGGCGGCCAAGCGGCGCGGCGCGCGGGTGGTGCTGGTCACCGGCCCGGCGCAAGCGGAGCCGCCGGCGGGAGTGGAATTGGAGCGCGTGCGCAGCGCCGAGGAAATGGCGGTAGCGGTCCTCGGTCGCCTGGACGAGGCGACGGTGGTGCTGATGGCCGCGGCGGTGGCGGACTTTCGTCCTGCCGCCGCCGAGAAGCTGAAGATCAAGAAGCGTACTGCTCCCGGCTCGCTGCCCCAGGAGGCCCCGCGCGATATTCTGGCGGAAAACGCCCAGCGGCGCCGCGGCGACCAGATCGT
>JBJKQV010000085.1:0-3674 GCA_046704985.1 Terriglobia bacterium | reverse complement strand
CTTCAGGACATGCACGTAGCCGGTTGGAGACGCCATTGGTTGAGCCGTATTTCCGGAAGACGCCTCGGCCGGGACCTGCCCGCCGGCGCCCTCGGGGCGCGCCGCCGGCGCGACGCTCCGGAATCCTGCCGGGCTTTCACCCCTCCCCGCAGACCCTCGGATGCCGCTACGGTAAGCGCATTCGCTGCCCATTTCAAGAGCCATCTCCGCCACCTCCTCGCTTCTGAGCGCAAGCATAGGTCACCGGAAAACGGCGTGCCACCCGCACCGTGACAGTTTCTGCGCTGTCACAGCGCGCCGTTCGCGGTAAAATCACCCGGCAGAGAGGCTTGGGTGGAAATGGAAATCCGCATCAGCAAAGCGAGCGACGTTCCGCTGCGCCGGCAGCTGGCCGAGCAGATCGTGCTGCTCATCGCCACCGGCCGCATGCAGCCCGGCGAGGCACTGCCCAGCGTGCGCGAGCTGGCGCGGCGGCTGAAGATTCACCACAACACGGTCAGCGAGGCGTATCAGGACCTGGTCGAGCGCCGCTGGCTGAACCGCCGGCGCGGCAGCCATCTGGTGGTGCGTTCAGCCGCCGCCGCGCCCGCGGCCCCCACGCAGAGCCTCGACGAACTGATCAACGCCGTCATCGAACAGGCGCGAGCGAGCGGCTACTCGTTGCAGGAATTGCGCCGTCAGGTGCGCCGGCGCCTGGAGGCCGAGCCGCCCGACCACGTGCTGGTAGTGGAAGAAGACGCGGGGCTGCGCAAATTGTTGGCGGAAGAGATTCGCGCCGCGCTCGACTGCGTGGTCGAAACCTGCGCGCGCGAGGAATTGGCACGCCAGGGCGGGCTCGCCATCGGCGCGCTCTGCGTCACCCCGCGCTACGCCACGGGCGACGTCGCACCACTCCTTCCCAAAGACCGCCCGCCCGTGACCGTGGAATTCTGCGCCGCCGACGAGCATCTGGAGCGCATCCGCACGCTCACCGACCCCTCCGTCATCGCCGTGGTTTCGGTGAGCCGGACTTTTCTCTCCACGGCGCGCAGCTTTCTGGCGCCCGCCCTCGGCCGCCGCCACACCCTGGCGGAGTACCTGCTGCCGCTCCCTTCGCGCCAGGCCTTGCGCGCCGCAGACCTGATCTTCTGCGATTCCCTCGCCGTCCGCTCGCTCAAACTTTCCCGCTCGGTTCCCTACCGCCTGATCGCCCCCGCTTCGCTCGAATATCTTGCCAACGCGTTCAAGTCTATGCGCGGGGCATCACCCTGTCCGGCACTGAAGTCTGAAGTGGGATAATGTTGAATGGGCCCACCAGGACTCGAACCTGGGACCAACGGATTATGAGTCCGCTGCTCTAACCAACTGAGCTATGGGCCCGTCGGGATCACGGTCAGGAGGCGGGTACCTCCTACCGCCTGATTCTACTCCCGTTTGCCTGCCGGCGCGCGCTCACACCGTCTCATTCCCATCCGGCGTCACCGATGGGGTCGCCCGCCGGGGGCGGCGCGGGCGGCGGAATTTTGAACGCCGCAGGATTCTTCTCGAATCGCTCGATCTGCTGCGCGGCGAAGAAGAGCTGCGCGCGGCGGCTTTCGTTAGCGGCGGTCTTATACTCGCCGGCGGCCCACTGCTTGAGCTCATGGAGCTTGAGCGAGGCGAGGGCGCGCACCTGCGCGGGCGCTTTGGGATTCGCGGCCAGCGCCATCAGGCGGATGAGGGCGACGGAATCGACCGACTGCTGAACGGCGCCGTCGTAGCCCCGTTCTGCCGACGCCTTCCAGGTGGCGGCGAGCAGGTCGTCGAGGACTTCCGCAAAACCCGGATAGGACGCGTCGCGGGCGTGGGCCTCGACCAGGCGCTCGGCGCGCTGGGGATTGAGGAGCAGAGGCACGACGATCTCCGCCGCCGCCTCGGCGGGTGCCAGGCTGTCGAACGTCGGCGAGGTGCGCCGCGCGAAATCCTCCCGCGTCGAAGGATAATTGGGCGGGCGCGGCGGAATGATTTTGAGCAGCGAATCGGGCAGCGCCAGCACTCGCGGCTCGAGCGTCGCGAGGACGGCGAGGAGCGCTTCGCGCTGCCGGCCGGCGGGAACGGGCTCGGGCGCCGCCTGCACGCCTCCGCGCACCGTGTAAGCGTAATTCACCCCGCCAATGAGCTTGGCCGCCGCCGTCACCTGGTAGCGGTGATAGAGGTAGATGGGCACCAGCACGTCTTCGAGCGTGGCCATGGGCTCGCCGGGCCGGATGGCGTCGGCGGACAGACGCTTGAGCGCCGCGGCGCGCACCGCCATCACCTGCCGCAGACCGGCGAGCGCGTTCGCGCCCTGGTCCCAGAGGTGGGCGGTGGGGCTGGCCGAGCCCGCGGGCCGCGCCGCCTCGTCGGAAAGATAGAGCTGGCCGGAGGTGAATGCGTCGTTGAGGATTTTTTCCCGCGCCGCTTGCGTGTTGACGCCAGCGGGGAAATCCCGGTAGCCGTAGTTAATCGTCACCTTGTCCCAGGAACCGATGCCGACCGCGTAGGCGTGCGCGACGTCGGGCGCGCCGTCGGCGCCCAGCGTGACCACGGGCGGCGGATAATCCATCACCGAAGCGCGGTGGACGACGCTCGCGGCGTAGTTGTGCCGCAAGCCCAGCGTGTGCCCGGTTTCGTGCGCGGCGAGCTGGCGGATGCGCGCCAGGGCCATGGCGTTCGCCTCAGCGAGCGCTTTGGGATTCTTGCCGAAGGGGTCTAAGAGCCCCTGGGCGATGAGAAAATCCTGGCGGATGCGCAGGGCGTCGAAGGTAACGTGGCCGTTGATGATTTCGCCCGTGCGCGGGTCGACGATGGCCTGGCCGTACGCCCAGCCGCGCGTGCGCCGCGGCACCCACTCGATGACGTTGTAACGGATGTCCATGGGGTCCACGCCCGGAGGCAGCAGCTTCACCTGAAAGGCGTCCTTGTAACCCGCCGCCGTAAAAGCCTGGTTCCACCAGCTCGCGCCCTCCATCACCGCCTTGCGAATCGGCTCGGGAAAAGCGCGGTCCACGTAGTAGACAAGAGGCTTGACGGGCGGGCTGAGCGCCGCCGAGGGGTCCTGCTTGCGCAGCCGCCAGTGGGCGATGAAGCGCTTGGTGAGCGACTCATCCACGGGCGTCGCGAAGTCCAGGAATTGGATGTTGAAGAAACCGCAGCGCGCATCATAGGCGCGCATGTGAAAGCCCGGCGGCGGCGATTTGATAAAGGAGAAGTGCTCGCGCACCGTGATAGCCTGCGGGTGCGGCGTCACTTCCTCGACCAGTTTGCCCGGATGCGTGCCCACGAAGGTCACCGTGGATTCAAAGTCGGTGTTGTCGGGAAAATTCCTGGTGCGCGGAAGGTAGATGGCCGAGCGCGTGGGGTCCAGCTTGTATTTCCCCTGATGAAGTTCCGCGAGCCGCGCCGCGATGCCGTGCGCGTCGCGCTCGAAAAAGGGCGTGGCGTCCACCAGCACTGTCGAGCCGTCGGCGGCGGCCACTTCAAATCCCCACATCACCGACTGCGCAAACGATTCCTTGACCGCCTGGCGCTCGTCGCGGTCGCCGGTGATGGCGCGGTAGCCTTCGTTTTGGGCCACCAGCAGAACGCGCGGGCCGCTACGCTCGAACTCCACCACTTGCGTCTCCCCCGGTTGCCCGCGGTCGAGCAGAATGTCGTTCGAACCCACGCCGTTGGGC
>JBJKQV010000084.1:0-16255 GCA_046704985.1 Terriglobia bacterium | reverse complement strand
CACCCCAGCGTCATCCCGATCAGTCCGCCGATCCCGGTCAGCACCACCGCCTCGGTGAGGAACTGCAGAATAATATCCGCCCGCCGCGCGCCAATCGCCTTACGCACACCGATCTCGCGCGTCCGCTCGGTCACCGACACCAGCATGATGTTCATCACCCCGATGCCGCCCACCAGCAGGCCGATGGAGGAGAGCACGAGGGTGACCAGGGCGACGGTGCCGATGATCTGGTGGAACTGGTTGATGATCGAATCGGCGGTGGCGATGCCGAAGTTGTCCTCTTCGGAGGGTTTGACGTGGCGGCGGCGGCGCAGCACGCCGGTGATTTCATCGACCGCCTGGCTCATCTGCCCCGGAAAGGCCAGGGCGATGATGAAGTTCTCTTTGGCGGCGGGATAGAGCTTCTTGTAGGTGTGGTAGGGGATGTAGACCACCCGGTCGTTGCCGCTATCGCCGAGGAACTCCTTGCGCTTGCCCAGGGTGCCAATGACCGTGAAGGGTTTGCCGTCCACCACCACGGTCTTGCCGATGGGGTCCATGTTCTGGAAGAAGTAGGTGACGATGTCGGCGCCGATCACCGCCACGTCGCGGCGGTGCAGGTCGTCGATCTCGTTGAAGAAGCGCCCGTCGGAGAGCGAGGCGTTCATGATGCGGAAGTCTTCGGGCGTGGCCCCGCCGAAGTTGCCGTTGACCATCTCCTTGTCTTTGAAGCGGATTTCGGGGCTGGGGCCCCACTGGAAAATCTCCATGGCAACGTTTTCGACCGCCGGACACTCGTCGCGGATGGCCATGCCGTCCTCGTAGGTGAGGGGCTTGCGCATGCGCTCCTCGCGCGTCAAGCGGAAGTGGATGCCGGGCTGGAACTTGTAAACGTAGATGGAACGGGCGCCGAAATCCTTGATGGTTTCGGCAAGCTGGTTGTTGAGTCCCGCGATGATGGAAGCCACGGCGATGACTGTGGCGGTGCCGATCACCACCCCCAGCACAGTGAGGAAGGAGCGAAACTTGTGGCCGCGCAGGGTG
The DNA here is from genome assembly GCA_046704985.1 of Terriglobia bacterium. Classification (GTDB taxonomy): domain Bacteria; phylum Acidobacteriota; class Terriglobia; order UBA7540; family UBA7540; genus JBJKQV01. The sequence continues at coordinate 15,232 of JBJKQV010000084.1, read as the reverse complement.
TCGAGCGCCAGCAGCAGGCTCTCCCGTAAGTTGTGCAGTCCTTCCGACATCTTCAAGTCTCCGTGCGCAGCGCCTCGATGGGGTCGAGCTTGGCCGCCTTGTTGGCCGGGTAAATGCCGAAGAAGAGCCCCACGGCGGTGGAAAGCAGCAACCCGACCAGGATGGCGTAAAGGGGCATCGAGGAGGTAAAGAACTGATTGACAGCGACGCTGACCAGCCAGGCGAACAACACGCCCAGGGCGCCGCCCAGGGCCGCCATCATCGCCGACTCGATCACGAACTGGGTAAGGATATCGCGGCGGCGGGCGCCCAGCGACTTGCGGATGCCGATCTCGTGGGTGCGCTCGGTGACGCTGGCCAGCATGATGTTCATGATTACGATGCCGCCCACCACCATGAAGATTGCCACCACGGCGATGGTGACGGCGAAGATGGAACCGGTCAGGCGCTTCCAGAGCCCCATGATGGTGTCCGAAGCGTTGAGGCCGAAGTCGTCGCTTTGCTTGTAAGTGAGGTGGTGGCGCACGCGCATCAGCACGCGCACCTCGTCTTCCAGGGGAACCATCTGGGCGGCATTCCAGGCCTGAATGTAAATGTTGATGCGCGGCCGCCCCACGAAGAGCTTCTTGACGGCGGTGAGGGGGACAAAGGCGAAGTTGTCCTGACTCATCCCGAAGGTGGAGCCGATGCGCTCCGCCACCCCCACCACCCGGAAGGGCTGGCCGCTGATCAGAATCTCCTTGCCCAGCGGGTCGCGGTTGGCAAAGAACTCGCTGACCAGGTCTTGGCCGATGAAGGCCACCTGGGCGCTGTGGCGGTAGTCGGACTCGGTGATGTAGCGCCCGTAGAGGACCTGCTCCTGGCGGATGTTCACCATGCTGGGGGTGACGCCGCGCACGCTGACCTCATAGAGCGTCTGGGTGCGGTAGCGGACGGTGGGCGAGGAGATGGAGGCCAGGGCGCCAATGCCCTTGTAGGAGGGCAGGTTCTCCTTGAGGAAGTCGTAGTCTTCCAAGCGGATGGGCTTGTTGCGGCGCCGGGCTTTTAGCCAGGCTTCCTGGCCTTGCGCCCATTGGAATTGCGAGAGCACGAAGACGTTGACGCCCAGGTTGGCGATGTGGTCGGCGATGTAAAGGTTCATGCCGTTGATGACCGACATCACCACGATCAGGGTGGTGGTAGCGATGACCACGCCCAGCAGGGTGAGAAAAGTGCGCAGTTTGTGGGTGCGGAGGGTTTCCAGGGCGATCCCCGATGCCTCGCGGGCGGTTACCCAGGCGCTCGAATAGCGGCGGCCGGAGGCCGGGGAAGCGGCGGGTTGGGGGGAGTCGGCCACGGGTTCTCTCCGGCGGGCGGCCTCCTAGGCCAACTGCTCGTCGCGGTCCACCCGGCCGTCGCGGATGTGGATGACGCGCTGGGCGTGGGCGGCGATGTCGTGCTCGTGGGTCACCAGCACGATGGTATTGCCGGCGGCCTGCAGGCGGTCGAACAGGTTCATGATTTCTTCGCCGGTGGCGGAGTCGAGGTTGCCGGTGGGCTCGTCGGCGAGCAGGATGGAAGGGTTGTTGACCAGGGCACGGGCGACGGCCACGCGCTGCCGCTGGCCGCCCGAAAGCTCGTTGGGACGGTGGTGCATGCGGTCGCCCAACTCCACGACGCGCAGCGCTTCCTCCGCCCGGCGCAGGCGTTCCTCGGCCGGGGTGCCGTTGTAAATCTGCGGCAGCTCCACGTTGTGGAGCGCCGTGGCGCGCGCCAGCAGGTTGAAGGTCTGGAAGACGAAGCCGATTTCCTTGTTGCGGATGTAAGCCAGTTCGTCGTCGCTCAGCTCGCTGACCAGACGCCCGTTGAGCCAATAGTGGCCCGAGGTCGGGGTGTCGAGACACCCGATCAGGTTCATGAGCGTGGATTTGCCCGACCCGGAAGGGCCCATGATGGCCACGTACTGCCCGCGGCTGATTTCAAAGCTTATCCCGCACAGGGCGTTCACGGCCACCGGCCCCATGTCGTAGGTTTTCCACAGGTCCTCGGTGCGGATGACCACGTGGTTAGGAGGCGCGTAGCTCTCTTCGATGGACGACGACATGGTTTGTGATCCCATCACTCTCTCCTTAGGCCGGCCGGCGCCCCGCCTGCCGGCTCTTTACCTTTAGGACGCAGACGAGCCGGCAAGGGGAGCGTTCTTTTGCGAATTGTCCACCCGCACCTTAGTGCCTGTCTTCAGGGTGCGCAGGACTTCGTACGTTCCGGTGATGATCTCTTCGCCGGGCTTCAGGCCCTTGAGTACCTCGACGTCGGTGGTGCCCATGATGCCCGTCTCGACGGGGACGAAAATCGCGCGGCCGTCTTTGAGCGCAAAGACGCCTTGGATTTCCTCCTTGTCCTTCCCCTTGCCCTTGGTGTCGCCCGCCAGGGCGGCCTTTTCCTCCGCCAGGGCGGCGCCGGAGGAGCCCTTCTCCGCCTCCCGAAGCTCTCGCCGGGTGCGCACGGTGAGCGCCTGGATGGGGATGGCAACGGCGTCGGAGCGCGTGGCGGTGGTGATCTTGGCGGTGGCGGACAGGCCCGGGCGTAACCCGGCGGGGGGATGGTCGAGGGTGACCACCACCTTAAAATCCTTCGCTGCCTCGCTGGCGGTGCCGGCCGCCGAGCCGGTGGTGCTGCTCACGGCGCTCTGGCCGATTTCGGTGACGTGCCCGGTGAAGGTCTTGTCGGGGATGGCGTCGATAAGCACTTCGGCCGGCTGTCCCAGCTTCACGTTGATGATGTCGGTTTCGTCGACGTCCACTTCGGCGGTAATGATCGACATGTCGGAAACCTGGAAGAGCATGCTGCCCACGGCGTTCTGGATGCCCGGCACGACGTTCTCGCCCACGTGCACGGGAAGGGAAGTGACGGTGCCGTTGAGGGGCGAGGTGTATATGGTCTTGTCGCGGGCGTCCTGAAAGCCCAGCAGCTGGGCGCGGCTCTGCGCCACCCGCGCCTTGGCCATGTCGCGGTTATAGACCGCCTGCTGGTACTGCGCCTTGGCCTGTGCCACGCGCGCCTGCGAGGACTGCACGCTGGCCTGCGCCACCTGGTAATCGCTCAAGCGCTGGTCGAAGACCTGGCGGGCGATCAACTGGTCCTTATAGAGCTGCTCGCCGCGCGTGAAATCCTCGTGCGCCTGCTTGAACTTGGCGTTGGCCTGGACTAAATCGGCTTGAGCGGTTTTGAGCGCCGCGGCGGCGGATTCGACGGCCGCCTCGCTGGCCGCGGTATCGGCCTGCGCGGTCCTCAGCGCCGCTTCCTGCGCGTCCACGTTGGCGGTCTGCTGCACGTCTTCGGTGCGCATGAGCAGTTGGCCCTTCTTGACGTGGTCGCCTTCCTTCACCAGGATCTCGGTGATCTTGCCGAAGGAGTTGGCGTTGACGCTGGCAAAGTTCTCGGTGGGAGGCTTGATCTGGCCCGACGCGGTGGCGATGGATTTCAGGTCGTGGCGGGTTACCTTGCCCGTCTGCACCGTGATCACTCCGCGGCGGCTCCAGATGATACCGCCCACGAGCAGTCCCACCACCACTACGGCGCCGGCGCCCACCAGCAAACCTTTCTTCAGCGGCGTCATGCCTTTCGGGTGGCCGCCGTTGGGGACCCGCAGCCGCTCGCGCTCCGGGAATTCGTCTTCCGGTTTGCCAGTCTCAATTTTCCCCAAGTGGACTTCCGTCGTCTGGCCCATAAGTCATGGCTCCTCGAAACGCCAGATGGGAACTGCCGTCCGCGCGCCCCCCAGCGGCGCGGCCGGCTCTCCCGGTTCCCTGGACTCCTTGCACAATTCGCCGGCGCTTTCCAGCAGAACCCTCACTTCCGTATACGCTCGGCAGCAGCTTCGGGTTCCTTAGATATTCTCTTTTCGGAGGATTGGCAACTTGGGCGGCGGCAAGTGCGACTAATACTCCGGGGGGCCGGGTATCGCGGGGTGACGCATGGGTTCTTGCCAAGCTATTCACGAGATCAACCAGCCCAGCGGGCGGTATCCCTCCCCGGCAGAGATTATAAAGCCTTTTGCGCTGCCGCGGATAGCTGTTTCTGGGTGCCCGAAGGAGGGCGCGGAAGGCCGGGAAAGCTCCGGCGGACGGTTCCGCGCGGAAGCGCTTCGAGGCCCGCGAAATGCGGGTTGCTCCCGCCCAGCGCGTGCTTGACTTTGCGGGACCCGAAACCTAGAATGAGGGGTATATGACGGGTGCGTTGAGGCGAGCGGGAGGGTGTCAACAACTCATGACTCGTCAGGGCTTCGGATTCAAGATCGTCATGCTCCTGGTACTGGCCGCTTTCCTGGGCACGCTGGGGAACGTTCCCGTGCAGGCTGCGCCTCTTTGGCATAAAGACAAAGACAAGGACCATAAGAAGCTTAGCCGGGAAGAGCGCAAGCGCCAAAAACGGGCGCGCAGTGAGATGGAGAGCGCCTACAAGAACTGGCTCACCCAGGAGGTTCCCTACATCATCACTCCGGAGGAGCGCGCGGCCTTCAAGAAGCTTACCACCGACGCCGAGCGCGAGCAGTTCATCGAGCAGTTCTGGGAGCGCCGCAATCCCAATCCCGGCAGCGGCTTCAACGAGTACAAAGAGGAGTACTACCGGCGCATCGCCTACGCCAACGAGCACTTCTCGAGCGGCATTCCGGGCTGGAAGACCGATCGCGGGCGCATTTACATCATGTACGGTCCACCCGACGAGATCGACGCCCATCCCGCCGGCGGCCCTTACATGCGCCCCGCTTCGGAAGGCGGTGGTGAGACCTCGACGTTTCCTTTCGAAACCTGGCGCTACCGCTACATTGAAGGCATCGGCAACAACGTGGTGCTGGAGTTTGTGGACCCCACGATGAGCGGCGAGTACCACCTGACCATGGACCCGGGCGAAAAGGACGCTCTGTTGCACGTGCCGGGCGCCGGCCTGACGGAGATGGAAGCCATGGGTATGGCCTCCAAGGCCGACCGCTTCCGGCGCACCGACGGCATGACCACCGGGCAGGCGCTGGGCGGCGAACCGGAAAGCATGGAAGAGTTCACCCGCCTCGACCTTTACGCTAAGATTTTCAAGCCCCCCGCGGTCAAGTTCAACGACCTGCGGTCGATGGTTTCGACCAAGATTTCCGCCAACCTGCTCCCCTTCCAGGTGCGCACCGACTTTGTGCGCATCACCGACGAGACGGTGCTGACCCCCATCACCGTGCAGATTCCCAACCGCGAGCTGCAGTTCCAGAACAAGGACGGGGTCATGCACGCGGTGATGGATATTTACGGCCAGCTCTCAACCCTGAGCGGGCGCATTGCCACCACCTTCCGGGACAGCGTGGTCCTGGATATCCCGCAGAGCCAGTTCCAGTCTTACGTGAACCGCAAGTCGGTTTACCAGAAGGCGCTGCCCCTGCGTCCCGGCCTCTACAAGTTGACGGTGGTGGTGAAGGACGACACGAGTGACCGCATGGGCTCGCTCGACCTGGGAATTCACGTCCCCCAGTACAACGACCAGAAGCTGGCCAGCAGTTCGCTGATTCTGGCCGACCTGATCCAACCCATCCCGACCACTCAGGTGGGCACCGGGCCCTTTGTCATCGGCAGCACCAAGGTCCGTCCCAGCGTCGATGAGAAGTTTAACCGCGATCAAACCTTGGGCATTTACATGCAGGTCTACAATATGGGCGTGGATCCGAAGACCCACCACCCGTCCATGAGCGTGCAGTATGACATCTCCAAGGACGGCAAGACGATCCTGAGCCAGAACGAGGATCCGACCAAGTGGAGTCATCCCGTGCAGCAGATCACCCTGGAAAAAGAAATGCCCCTGAAGCTGCTTGCCCCGGGGAAGTACCACGTCGAGATCAAGATCACGGACAACGTGAAGAAGCAGACCGTGACTCCTTCGGCAAGCTTTACGGTGCAATAAGCCAGGGAGGCTGGCGGCAGGAGGACGGAATCCGACCATGAATCATCACCGACCGAAAGGACGGTTTCCGGTTCTAGTGGCGGCATGCTGTCTGCTGCTGGCCTGGGGCGCTGCGTCTGCGGGCGCGGCGGACTTCGGCCGGCTGGCCGGCACGGTGCGTGACACGGAAGGCAACCCGCTCATGGGCGCCAGCGTGCTCATCACCGGCCCGCTGAATTTGCCCGCTGCGGCCGGCCCCACCGTGATGCGCATCCTCACCGACGCGCAGGGCAAGTTCAGCCTCCAGAAGGTCGTGCCGGGGTGGTATTCGCTGCGTGTCTATTCGCCCACCCGCCTTCCCGCCATGCGCAACCGCGTGCGCGTCCAAGCCGGGGAGACGGCAGAGGAAAAGTTTGTGCTGGCGGATATCTTCTCTCCTTTCCGCCTGCGGGCGCCCTCCGCCAAGGTGGCCACCTGGGGCGAGGATTGGAAGTGGATTCTGCGCACCTCGGCGAGCACCCGTCCCGTGCTGCGTTACCGTGAGCAGACCCAACCTCGCGACGCCAAGCTGCGTAAGCCTGCGCTGCCCCGCAGCCAGCATCTGGTAGGCGTGACGACCGGTTCCTCGCGGCGCGACGTGTTGGCCGGCGACGCCGGGCAAGGAAGCGTGCTGGCGTATTTCCGTCCTCTTTCGGAAGATTCCGACCTGTTGGTGGCGGGCTCGATGGCGGCTGACGGCAGCCAGGCGTCCACCCTCACCACCGCTCTGCGGCGCAACCTGATGAAGGGTGACCCGCAGCAGGTGACCCTGTCGGTACACCAACTGAGCTTTGCCGACGGCGTGCCGTTGCCCGGCGGCGACAGCCGTGAAAGCCTCAGCCACGCGCAGGCGGTGGTCTTCACCTATACGCAGACCCGCCGCCTTTCCCAGGCCCTGAGCGTGACCACGGGCTTGGAGGCTGATTACCTGACGGCGGCCACCGACGTGCTCGCCACGCGCCCGCAAGTGCGCGTGGATTATCGCCTCGATCCTTCCAGCCGCCTTAGCGTTTCTTACGGTACCCTGGGGAGCGGCGACGCCGAGACGCTCCTGCAGCGGGTGGGCGACCTGAGTGCTTTTCCGCGCGTCACCCAGCGCGGCTACCGGCCCCGCCTGGAGCAACTGCACCACGCGGAGGTGAATTACGAGCGCCGCCTGGGGAAGAATACCCGTCTGGTCGTGGCGGCCTATCGCGACCGGGTCGACGACGCGGCGCTGTGGGGTTTTGCCGGCCCGCAATCGGCGGAGTGGCTGGCGGGCAATTTCCTTCCCAATCCCGCGGCCGGCGGCCTGACGCTCAACGCCGGCAACTACGGCTCGTCGGGAGTGCGGGTGATCGTTTCGCGGCGCATGGGGCAGCACGTGCAGGCGGCGGTAATTTACTCCTCCGGCGAGGCTTTGGCCCTGGCGACCCAAAATCCTGAGGGCGCGGAGGCCACGCTGCGGGATTATCTGCGCGTTGCCCCCACGCAGTCTTTCGCGGGGCGGGTTTCCGCCCGCCTGCCCGGCGGCACGGAGATTGTCACTTCCTACGAGTGGCTGCCGCAGGGCCGCGTCTCGACCGTGGACCCGTACGGAGAAGCCAGCGTGGGCGTACAGCCGTTCCTGGGGCTGGAAATTCGCCAGCCTCTGCCCGCCCTGGGTTTCTTCCCGGGTCGCATCGAAGCCTTGGCAGATTTCCGCAACCTCCTGGCGGAGGGCTATTCGCCTCTGGTTCATCAGGACGATCGCCTGCTCCTGACTCCGGCCTATCGCAGCTTCCGGGGGGGCTTTTCGCTGGAGTTTTAGCCGTTGATGATGCCTTCCCATGTCCGGCAAGAATTCCCACTTTGAGCGTGCTGTCGAGGAGAAACTTCGGGTGTATCCGCCGGGCGGCTGGCGGAGGCATCGAGGCATCTTTGCGAGGGGATTACTTATATTGGGATGGGGTATTCCAATTTTGGAATTGTCGCGTAAGATTTTCACAATGTGAAGATAACGCGTTGATTTAACATGACTTGTACTAGGTCTTTTATGTTGAAAATGGAAGCGAACGTGCTTAATTTGAAGTAGGTAGTCATCAGTAGGGGTGTGGTTAAGACCAGAATGAATCCTCTGCCGCGAATCCGCTTTACGACGGTTCTGCTGGGGCTGCTCAGTTTGGCCTTAGTGGTGTTGGGGATTATCAATTTCCAGCAGAACGGCAAGTACCAGGCGCCCACCGACGGAGTATCCTGGATTGACTCGGCGAGCGGCGTGGAAGCTTGGATCGTGGAGCCGGGCGGGCCGGGGGCGCGGGCGGGCATCCGCCGCGGGGACAAGTTGGAGGCGATCAACGGCGTGCCCATCCGCCGCTCGGTGGACGCCGTCAAGCAGATTTTCGACGACGGAATCTGGTCGCAGGTGACCTACCGCATGGAGCGCGGGGGCGAGTCGTTCCGCACCTCGCTGGTGCTCACTCCCCAGGCGCGCTCGCATTCCCTCGGCTATTATCGCGACATCGTCGGTCTGCTCTATCTGTTCATCGGAACGTTTATTCTGGTGCGGCGCTGGACGGCTCCGCGCTCCCTGCACTTCTACGCGTTCTGCCTCGCCTCCTTCGTGCTGTACTCGTTCGCCTACACGGGCAAGCTGAATTCCTTTGATTGGACGATCTACTGGCTCAACGTGGTGGCCTGGATCGTACAACCAGCGCTATTTCTGCACTTCTGTCTGCGTTTTCCGCAGCGCGCCACGCTGGCCTCCGGCCGCCGCCATCTCTACCCGCTCCTCTACGTTCCCGGGCTGCTGCTGCTGGCCTTGCACGTGCTGGTGGTGGCGGGCGTGGTGGTGCTGCCGCTGCCCCTGTTGCAGGCCCGCTGGCTGCTGGACCGCATCGAGCTCGTCTATCTGGTGGGCTACTCGTTGGCGGGCGCCGGGGCGCTGCTGGTTTCCTACCGGCGCATCCGCGTGCCGCTCATCAAGCAGCAGCTGAAATGGGTGACGCGCGGCACCTTCGTGGCCTTTCTGCCTTTCACGGCCATTTACGCCCTGCCTTACTTCCTCGGCTACGTGCCCACCGACTGGATGAAGCTCTCGGTGCTCTCGCTGGTTTTCCTGCCCCTCACTTTCGGTTATGCCATCCTGCGCTACCGGCTGATGGATGTGGACTTCATCTTCCGCCGCGGCATCGCCTACACTTTGGGGACGGCGGCGATCGTGGGACTCTATTTCGGCCTCATCGCGCTGTTTGCCGACGTGTTTTCGACCACCCTCCCCAACAGCGGGCGGGGCGGCTGGATCGTGGCGGTGATCGTGGCGGCGCTGCTCTTCCAGCCCCTGGTCAACTGGATTCAGTCGCGCCTGGACCGCTTCTTCACCCGGGCGCGTTACGACTACCGGCGCACGCTGCTGGAATTCGCCCGCGAGCTCACCTCCGAGCTGCACGTCGAGCGCCTGCTTGACCAGGTGGCCGAACGCCTGGCCGAGACCCTGAGCGTGGACCGCCTGGCCGTTTTCCTGGCGGATGAAAACGGCGGATTCCGCCTCGCCAAGTCGCGCGGCTTGGCCTGCGCCGCACCCCTCGACCTGAGCTTCCTCGACCCGGCGCGCCCCGAACACGAGAAGGGCTATCTGTTCTTCGACAGCCTCAAGCGTCCCTTCGGCTATCCGCCCGCCACCCAGGAATCTCTCGAGCAGCTCGACCTGCACTACTACCTCCCTTTCCGCATGGAAGGGCGCACGCTCGGCTATCTGGGCCTGGGCAAGACGCGGGACGGCGATTACCTGTCGAGCGAGGACGTGGACCTGCTGAAGACCATCGCCGGCACGGTTACGGTGGCGCTTGAAAACGCCCGCCTCTACGAGTCGCTGGAGAGTAAGGCCCTCCAGTACCAGACCCTGCGCGACTTTAACGAGAACATCATCGAGTCGATCAACGTAGGCGTACTGGCTTGCGATCTGGCGCACCGCATCGAGTCCTGGAACACCCCCATGGAAGAGCTCTACGGCCTGGACCGCTCGCAGGCGGTAGGACGCTGCCTGGAACAGATTTTCCCGCGTGAGCTGCTGGCGGAGATGGAACGTGCCTCCGAGCCGCACCGCGTGATGACCCTCTACCGCTTCCGCCTGCGCGCCCGGGGCGACCGCGAGCGCCTGGTCAACATCTCCTTCGCCCCGCTGGTGGGCAAGGACGAGGCGGTGATCGGCCGCCTGCTGATCTTCAACGACATTACCGAGCGCGTGAGCCTGGAAGACCAGCTCGGCCAAGCCGAAAAGCTCTCCTCGATCGGCTTGCTGGCGGCGGGGGTGGCGCACGAGGTGAACACCCCGCTGGCGGTCATCACCTCGCAGGCACAGATGCTCTCCAAACTGCTGAGCGCCGACGACCCGCGCGCCCGCACCCTGGACCGCATCACCAAGCAGGCCTTCCGCGCCTCCGAGATCGTCAACAGCCTGCTCAAGTTCTCGCGCGTGAGCGGCAGCGAGTTCAACGAGCTCGACCTCAACAAGGTTATCCGCGAGACCCTGGCGCTGGTCGAGCCCATGCTGCGCGCTTCCAAGATTTCACTCAACTCCCAGTTGACGGAGGAGACTCCGCTGGTTTTCGGCAACCAGGGCAAGCTCCAGCAGGTTTTCATGAACCTGATCGTCAACGCCCGCGACGCCATGCCGCGGGGCGGGGAGCTGACCCTGGCGACCGAGTGCGAAAACTCCACCGTGCACGTGGAGGTCTCCGACAACGGTGCGGGCATCCCGCCCGACCACCTGAGCAAAATCTTCGACCCCTTCTTCACCACCAAGGCCACCAGCCGCGGCACCGGCCTGGGCCTGGCGGTGAGCTACGGCATCATCCGCGAGCATGCGGGCAAGATTCGCGTGGAGAGCACGGTGGGCGAAGGCACGGCATTCCGCCTGGAATTCCCCGCGGCGAGGAAGCCCGTTCATGTCGGCTAAGGGTTCCATTCTCATCATCGACGACGAGCAGGAGATCCGCGAAAGCCTCGAGGAGCTCCTGGCGATGGAGGGGTATCGCCCCGAGTCCGCCGCGACGGGCGGGGAAGGCCTGAAGAAGATCGAAGGCGGCATCTACGACCTGGTGCTTCTCGACATCAACCTGCCCGACCGCAGCGGCATGGAAATCCTCAAGGACATCAAGCGCGACAACGCCGACGTGGGGGTGGTGATGATCACCGCCCACGATTCCAGCCAGTTGGCTTTCCAGGCCTCCAAGGAGGGTGCGGAGAGCTACGTCACCAAGCCCTGGGACAACGACAAGCTGATGCTGGAGGTGCGCAACGCCCTGGACAAGTCGCGCCTGCAGGTCGAAAACGTGCAGTTGCGCCGCGCCCTGAAGCGCTACGGCCTGCCCAACGTGGTGGGCAAAAGCGAGCGCATGCAGAAGGTCTTCGACCTTATCACCCAGGTGGCTCCCAGCCGCGCCACGGTGCTGATCGTGGGCGAGAGCGGCACGGGCAAGGAACTGGTGGCCAAGACGCTGCACGCCACCAGCCCGCGCGCTGATCGCCCCTTCGTCCCCGTCAACACCGGCTCCATGCCCGTGGACCTGCTGGAGAGCACTCTGTTCGGCCACGTCAAGGGCGCCTTCACGTCCGCCATCGCCACCAAGCGCGGCCTCTTCGAGGTTGCCGACCGGGGCACCATCTTCTTCGACGAGATCGGCACGGTGGGCGTCGAAACCCAGGCCAAGCTCCTGCGCGTCATCCAGGAGCGCGAGTTCATGCGCCTGGGGGGCACGGAAAACATCAAGGTGGACGTGCGCATCCTGGCCGCCACCAACGTCGACCTGCGCCGCCTGGTGCTCGAAAACAAGTTTCGCGAGGACCTCTTCTACCGCCTTAACGTCATCACCATCGCCCTGCCTCCGCTGCGCGAGCGCAAGGAGGATATCCCCCTGCTGGTCGAGCACTTTCTGAAGCACTTCTGCCAGGAAAACGCTCGCGACCCGATGCGTTTTACCTCCCAGGCCATGAAGAAGCTGATGGATTACGACTGGCCGGGCAACGTGCGCGAGCTCGAAAACGCCGTAGAGCGCGCCGTGGTGCTGGGCAACGCCGCCGAGCTGGGACCGGATCTGCTCCCCGAGCAGCTTTCCACCAACGGCTCGCGCCCTCTCGCCGCCTTCCCGCCCCAGGACCTGGAAGGGCGGTCGCTGTTCGAGATCGTCGAAACCTGCGAGCGCCGCATCATCCTCGACATGCTCGAGAAAAGCGGCTGGAGCCAGACCGAGGCCGCCGAGCGCTTCAAGATTCCTCTCTCCACCCTCAACCAGAAAATCAAACGCTTGCGCATCGACGTCAAGCGCCGCCGCGAGATGTAGCACTCCGCTTGCGGGCCGCAGGCGGGTCAAGAGAAGGCGGCGCGCAAAGCCTTGCTATCTCAGGAACCCTTGCAGGGTGCGGAACTGGTGCGTGCCCACGAAAAGCAAAAAGACCTGGGTGAGGTTGTAAGCGGTGTGGAGGATGACGCTGGGAGCGAGCGACTTGGTCCAGCCGCGTGCTCCGGAGAAGACCAGTCCCACGATCAGCAGCAGGAAGAGATGGTTCCAAGCGCCGCGGTATTCGGGAATGTGCATGGCGGTGAAGAGCACGGCGGTCGAGAGGATGGCGAAGGTCAGCCCCACGCGCGACTCGAAGACGGCGAACAGCACCCCGCGAAAGATCAGCTCTTCCATCAGCGGGGCGATGAAGACCGCAAACGCTCCTACCGCGTAGGCGACGGCGGGCGAGGTGAAGAATTCGCGCAGGGGGAAGTTCGTGCGGTCGGGAAACAGAGTGGGAGCAAACTCGACGGCCATGGAAAGCAGGACGCCGGCGGCGAAGAAGCGCGCCACCATCCGCAGCCCGGGACGCCGCCAGCTGACCGCCTGCCAGAAGGGCCGCCGGCCGCGCAACGCCACCAGCGCGTAAATCGCCCCGAAAAGCAGCGCGTAGAAGACCAGTTGAAACGCCAGGGCGACGAAGGAACGGACTTCGGCGCTCTTGGGAGGCACTTGCCAGCCCAATCGCGCGCTCAGCCCCGCGTAGCCAAGCATGGTGGCGGCGTAGGCCAGGCCCATGGCGCCCACCCCCAAGCCCACCAGCAGTGCCAAGTCACTCCAATCCCAGGCGGGAGGAGAAACCGGCTGTGGCACGGGCTCGGCCGGAGCGCTCAAGAAGGGGCTCGGCTCGAGGGGATCGCTCATCTCCGCTTCTTCCCTTTCAGCGCTGCGGCGAGCAGGGGAACCATCAGCTCGTGATGCCCGGTGAGCGCGTAGCCGCGCCCGCCGCCCGCCGCGGTGGGACGCCGCAGCACGTTCTGGGTGGGCCGGTAGTGCTGGAGAAAATCCAGATTGACGGTGGTGATGCGGCGCGGCGCCCGCCCCAGGTTCGCCGCCAGGCTCACGCACTTCAGAAAAACCTCCGGCAGCATGACCGCCGAGCCCACGTTCCGGTATACGCCTCCCGACATCCCCTTCACCAGCCCGGCCAGCAGCAGGAAGTCGCGGTGCGTGGCGGCGCCCAAGGCGCGCGCGTCCATGGCCGGGTGCATATGGATGATGTCGGCGCCGAAGGCCTCGTGCACGGTGACGGGAAGACCACGCCGGTAGGCGGCGGCCACCACGCTGTAACGCCGGAAGCGCGCGCCGCGATAGCGCGCCAGAAGCCTGCCCACTGCCTCTCCCACGCCCAACCCCCGCGCGTCGCCTTCCGCAATCGCCCGGTGGATGAGCCGTCCCGTCTCTTCCGCCATGCCGAAGCGCCCGCGGCCCAGCGCCGCCGGGACGTCTTCAGAAGTCGCGCCAATCAGCGCAGTTTCAAAATCGTGGATAAGCGCCGCGCCGTTCAGCGCCACGGTGCTCAGGTAGCCGCGCTCCATCAGGTCGATGAGCACCGGCCCCAGGCCCACCTTGATGACGTGCCCGCCCAGGCCCCAGAGAATCGGCCGGCGGCGGGCGCGCGCTCTCTCCAGCGCCTCGACCACGGCGCGAAAATCGTTGCCCGCCAGGATGCGCGGCAGCGCCTTCACCCACGCGCCGACCGAGGCGCCCGGTCCCACGACGCGCGCAAAATCCTTGATTGAGACATTGCTCGGCCGCGAGCCAAGGGAATAAGTTCTCACCCCCTGGAGTTTCAGTGGACGTTGTCTGTAAGTTGTCATCTTCTTGTGAGGGAAAACATTCTCACGGCAAGGCGCCGAGTTTAACGCTTGCCGTTGGTCAGCACCGCGGCCAGCGCCTGGCCGGTATGCGACTTGCGGACGCGCGCCACGTCTTCGGGGCGTCCCTGGGCGACGATGCGCCCGCCCGCCTCGCCGCCTTCCGGTCCCAGGTCCACGATCCAGTCGGCTTGTTTCACAACGTCGAGGTGGTGCTCGATGATAATGACGGTGTTACCGAGGTCTGTCAACCGGTTGAGCACCTGGAGGAGCATCTTGACGTCGTCGAAGTGCAGGCCGGTGGTCGGTTCGTCGAGGATGTAGAGGGTGCGGCCGGTCTGCCGCCGGCTAAGTTCCTTGGCCAGCTTGATGCGCTGCGCCTCGCCGCCCGAAAGCGTGGTGGCGCGCTGTCCCAGGTGCAGGTAGCCCAGCCCCACGTCGGAGAGCGTCTCGAGTTTGGGGCGGATTTGCGGGATGTTCTCGAATACCGGCAGCGCTTCCTCGACCGTCGTGTCGAGCAGGTCGGCGATGGCCAGGCCCTTGAAGCGCACCGCCAGGGTCTCGGAGTTGTAGCGCCGCCCGCGGCAGACGTCGCAGGTAACGAAGACGTCGGGCAGGAAATTCATCTCGATGCGCTTCACCCCTTCGCCCTGGCACGCTTCGCAGCGCCCGCCTTTGACGTTGAAGCTGAAGCGCCCGGCGCGGTAGCCGCGCTGGCGCGATTCGGGAAGCATGGCAAAGAGCTCGCGCAGGGGAGTGAACAGGCCCGTGTAGGTGGCGGGGTTGGAGCGCGGCGTGCGCCCGATGGGCGACTGGTCGATGACGATAACCTTGTCCAGGTGCTCGATGCCCAGCAGGGCGCGGTGGGCGCCCGGCTCGTCGATCGAGCGGTAGAGCTTCTGGGCGATCGCGCGGTAGAGTACGTCGTTGACCAGGCTGGATTTGCCCGAGCCCGAATCGCCGGTGACCACGGTCAGCAGGCCGAGGGGAAATTCCACGTCGAGATTCTTGAGGTTGTTGGCGCGCGCGCCCAGCACCCGCAGGGTCTTGCCGTTGGGCGCGCGGCGCGCCGCGGGCACGGGAATGCGCAAGTCGCCCGAGAGGTAACGCCCGGTAAGCGAGCCGGGACAGGCGGCGATTTCCGGCGGCGGCCCGCAGGCGACCAGCAGGCCGCCTTGG
>JBJKQV010000083.1:0-19590 GCA_046704985.1 Terriglobia bacterium | reverse complement strand
CTTCCGCCTGGTGGCGCGGCAACTGGGCGACCCGCTACGGCGCGCCGTCTCCGGGCTGCGGCAATTCCTGCTGGTGGGCGAAACTCCCGAAGCGCTGGAGGTCGCCCGCCTCATCGAAGCGCACGAGAACCGCGGCATGCGCCTGTTCGGGTTCGTCAAGGTGGGCGACGCGCAGCCGGAGGAATTGCTCGTCGAGCCGC
Source organism: Terriglobia bacterium (assembly GCA_046704985.1). Classification (GTDB taxonomy): domain Bacteria; phylum Acidobacteriota; class Terriglobia; order UBA7540; family UBA7540; genus JBJKQV01. The sequence continues at coordinate 19,390 of JBJKQV010000083.1, read as the reverse complement.
CCGCCCAGCACCGCCTGCGCCGCGCTTATCCCCTCTACTCGCTCCGCCAAATTCCCGAGCTGCTCAGCCGCCAGGTCATTGACGAGGTCATCTTCGCCGTCTCCAAAGAGGAAGTTGAGAAGCTGGAAGAAACATTTCTGCTCTGGGAAGAGGAAGGCGTGAAGGCGCGCGTGCTGCTCAGTTTCTTCCCGCACGTCATTTCCAAGATTCAATTCGAGCGCTTGCAGGCGATGCCGCTGCTCACCTTCTCGACCACGCCCGAAAACGAAGGCCTGCTGCTCATCAAGCGCCTGGTCGATTGCCTGCTCGCCCTGCTGCTGCTCGTCGTCCTCTCGCCGCTCTACCTGCTGCTCGCCCTGCTCATCAAGCTGACTTCGCCCGGCCCGGTCTTCTACCGCCAGACGCGCTGCGGCTTGGGAGGCCGTCCGTTCACGCTCATCAAGTTCCGCTCCATGCGCGAGAGTGCAGAGCTGGAGCGCGAAGAGCTGGAAGCGCTGAACGAGATGGACGGCCCGGTGTTCAAAATCAGAAAAGATCCGCGCCTGACTGACTGCACTGGGCCGCTTCCTGCGGCGCTTTTCGCTCGACGAGCATCCACAGCTAGTTAATATCGTTAAGGGCGACATGTCGTTCGTGGGCCCGCGCCCGCCCCTGCCCGCGGAAGTGGAAAAGTACGAGCGCTGGCAGCGCCGCCGCCTGCGCATGCCTCCCGGGCTCACCTGCCTGTGGGCGCTGGAAGGGCGCAACCGCCTCACTTTCCGGCGCTGGATGGAGCTCGACCTCCAGTACATCGATAACTGGTCGCCTTCCCTGGATTTCAAAATCATCCTCAAGACCATCCCTGTCGTCCTGCTGGGCCGCGGAGCAAGCTGAGGGCCTCCCGCTGCCAGAGTAGGTCTTTCTCAAGGACTCCGAAGCAATTGTGCCCCCGACAGTATATTGACTATAAAAGATGACCATGGTATAACTAAGTGGACGGAGGGCCTATGCAAGAAGTTGCTATTTCCAAATTCAAAGCCAAGTGTCTGGGTCTGCTTGAGCAGGTTCGCAAGACCAAGAAGCCGATCCTCGTGACGCGCTTTGGCAAGCCTGTTGCCGAGGTCGTTCCTGCTTCGCCTATGCCAGCTCGGAACAACTGGTTAGGTTCTATGCGGGACTCCATCGAAATTGTAGGCGATGTCGTGTCGCCGATTGTCGAGGAGACTGACTGGGAGGCGTTGCGCGATTGAAGCTATTGCTCGATACACACATATGGTTGTGGAGCCTAGGAGAACCTAATCGTCTAGGGCGTCGAGTCCGCCATGAACTGAAGGAGGGCAACAATGAACTCTGGTTGTCCCCAGTCAGCACGTGGGAGGCTCTTCTGCTCCACGCAAAAGGTCGAATTCGACTTCGCGGAGACCTCGAGGCGTGGCTGGAGCGCGCAACGGCTCACACACAGGAAGCTCCCCTGACCCATGAGATCGTACTTGCGGCACATCGTTTGCCACTTCCGCACCCGGACCCGGTAGACCGATTTCTAGCGGCAACCGCTCAGGTGCTGGGGCTTATCCTGGTAACGGCGGATGATCGGTTATTGGGATTGGGAGAGATCAAGACACTGGGGAACCACTAGGCGATCCACCCCCGCCGAAAATTTGCCGCCGCCTGATGAGGAAGGCCTGGAGCGGGACGAAGGAACCGTAAGGAAGTGGGGATCACTTAAGAATCTGAAGATAGACCACAAGTTCAAGCGGAGCCAGCAGGGGAGCGACAGCGTGGAGAACCTGGTGACTCTGTGTGTCCACTGTCAAACAGGAGTACATGGCCAGCTATCTGATGAAAAGGGCCATCGAAGCGATTGGCACGAAGGGGATGCATAGCCTGACAGCGGGCTTCTGAAACAATAGCTCTCATTCCACCTCCCGACTCTCTCGTGAGGCTCAATGCCCCGGTGAGCGTCTACCTAAAAGAAGCCGAAAGGATGTTGACAGGTTCAGTGTGTTCCTCGCACTGCTGAGCATAGGAGAAACTGTTGTGAGGCAAGCGTTGTGTAGTTATCGATTGTCTAGCGTGAAGGTGGACGGCTTGGCCCTTTCGGAGACGGCGAAAATCGCTTGACATTGGAGGGAGCTTCCAGTAAGCTCAACTTACCTAGTAGGCTTCGGTCCTGACGGATCCGAAGTTGATTGTATATCTCGCCCGACTTGATCTGATTTGACAAATTGAGGAAGTGTGCAGGCTTCGTCTGGTGGTGCGCCGCGTGGGGAAGCATACGCTACTCCACAGAGAAGCACTCATCGATCGGGGCCCGATGCACGCGATCACCCCATCGGAGAAGGCCTCCGGAGCTCGTCAAGGTACCGCCGTACCATTGGAGAGAAATAGGGGTCTCGCGTCCGACGGATCCGGGAGGAGGTGCAGCCGTGACCCTTATCCGAAAGTCAGTAACACCAGCGGCGGTTGCCGCCAATCGAGGGAATAGTCGCAAATCAATCGGCCCCCGTACAGGGCGGGGAAAGAGGCGCTCCAGTCGAAACGCCGAGAAGCATCTGGTTTTTGCCGAAATCGTTCCTAACCGATTAGTGGAGTTCGGCGAGAGTGTCGCGAAATTTGGACAGCTGCGCCGATCCTTGCACGAGGCCTTTGATCCTCAGGATGGCTTTGAGCGTGAGCTGGTCGAAGGCATGGTTGGGATCCGGTGGAGGCTATCCCGCCTGCACCGTGCCGAGGTCGGAATGCTTGCAGCTCATCGGGGTATCTTTCGTGTGAGATATCGACTAAGTGCAACGCGCAAGAAAGCTGGCGTTGACGTTCCAGGGGAGGCCGAAACAAAGCAGCTGGGCGCGCTCGGATTTGCAGGCGCTGCCGACTCTGTAAGTGAGTGTCAAGACATTCTTGATGGATTGCGCAGCGCCCAGCAGGAGGTGAAGAAGGGGATTTTTTCGGAGGATACCCTTGAGTCCTTGAGAGTCATCTTCGGGAACGACCCGTCGATGAAGCCACGCTTTCTGCTATCTGAATATGAAGAGTGCTGCAGCCATCCCGAAGGTGGAAAGTCCAAGGACCTGCGAGAGACTCGAGCTGTTGTATTGGGAGAGATTGAGGCTAGGATCGCGAATTTCGAGGAGATCCTCCATCTTATCGAGGAAAGGGAATTTCAAGTCGAACCTTCCGTGGAAGAGGCGAGGCTCCTGCTGGGCGCTGAGAACGTTGACAGGATTGTGCGTTACGAAAGCCACCTGGAACGGCTTTTTGAGCGCAAGCTGCAGCAGTTGGTGGCGTGGCGCCGGGTGAAAGCTGAGGGTAGCGAATCTAAGGAGGGCGAGGCCCAGAAATGGAATAAGGGGGAGGGAAGCCCGCGCAAGGCCAGCTGAGTGTTTTGGTGGAGAAGGTTCGTTGTATTATAGATGATATACGCCTATATGTAGTACTTCTCCCGGGGCCGTTAGGAGAAAAACTGCAAAACGAAGCCATCATCTTACTGATACACCAACACTTAGTTTTCACGCCTCTCTCTATAAGGGCAAGGAATCCTTCTTCTATTCCTGTGAGCGGATCACTTGCAGTGAGTTCTTCCCTATTTTACTTGGTACCTAAAATGCCGGTTAGGTCACTCTTCTGCCTGCACCACAGTTCAAAATTCAACAGCGCCCAGATTTCTTTCTGGCGGTCGCGTATGCCATCGAAGTGTTCGTGTACGAACTTTTCGAGGTGCGCGGCGCTGAAGTAGCCTCGCGCGCGAGCCTCAGAAGAAAGGAGCAGGTCGGCCACCAACGACTTGAGCGGTTTGCGGAACCAGGGGCCGACGGGAACGATGAATCCGGCCTTGCGCCGGCGGAGGATTTCCGGGGGCAGATAAGGTTTGAGGGCCTGCCGAAGGAGGACTTTGGTGCGAAAGCTCCGCGCCAGAAGCCGCCCGGGCAGGCGCGCCGCCAGCTCCACGACGTTGTGGTCGAGGAAGGGCACGCGCTCTTCGAGCGAGGCGGCCATGGTCATCTGATCGCCGCGCAGCAGCAGGTTGTCGGGCAGCCACACCTTCAGGTCGGCATAAAGCATGCGCTTGAGCGGCGAGCGGTCGCGCACCTTGGCGAGATAATGCGCAAAGACGCGCGCCGGATGTGCGGTATCTACCTGGGCAAGAAAATCGCGGGCAAACAACTCCTCGCGCTCCTCGCGCGAAAAGGAGGCAAACCAAGTGGCGGAGCGCTCCGCTTCGTCGCGGATCGAGAGCGCCTCGAGCGCCAGGCGCACGCGCCGCTGGCGATAGGGCAGCCAGCGCGCGATGGCCTGCGTCGCTTCCTGCGGAAACGCTCCCACCAGGCCCGCCAGCCGGTCGGCGGCGTACTTCGGGTAGCCCGCAAACAGTTCGTCGCCGCCTTCTCCCGCCAGCACCACCTTGACGCTCTGCGAAGCCAGGCGCGCGATGCGGTAGAGCGCGATGTCGGTGGGCTCGGCCACCGGCTCGTCACGAAAGGCTACCAGGTGCTCAAGCTCCTCGGCCAGGTCGCTCGAGCGAACCATCAGCTCCTGATGCTCGGTCGAAAATCGCTGTGCCACTTGGCGGGCGAAGGGCAGTTCGCTGTAACTCTGCTCCTCAAAGCCCACTGAGAAAGTGCGCAGCGGACGGCCGCCCAGCTCCGCCATCAGCGCCACCAAGGCACTCGAATCCGTGCCGCCACTCAGGAAAACGCCCACCGGCACGTCGGCGATCAGGCGCAGCCGCACCGACTCGCGCAGGTGCGCGACCACTTCGCCCGCCAATTCCTCGGCGGGGCGATCGAGCGGTTCTTCGGCAGGAATGTCCCAATAAGCCCGGGTGCGCACGCCGCTTCGGTCGGCCACCAGTAGATGGCCGGGCAAGAGCTTTTCCACCCCGCGATAAAAGGTGTTGGGAGCAGGAATGTAGCGGAAGCCGAAGAAATCGTAAACCGACTGCGGGTCCACTTCCAGCGGCTGGGTGGCGAGGGCTCGAAGGGCGCGCAATTCCGAGGCGAAAACCAGCTGGCGTCCCTCGGTTTCGTTTTCGACGCGAAAGAAAAGCGGCTTCACGCCCAGGCGGTCGCGCGCCACCAGCAGCCGGCGCTCCCGCGCGTCCCAGAGCGCGAAGGCGTACATGCCGCGCAAGTGCTCGAGTGCCCCGGCGCCTTCCTCCTCGTACAGATGAACGAGCACCTCCGTATCGCTCGCGGTACGCAGGTGATGGCCACGCTCAATGAGTCCCGCCCGCAGCTCGCGGTAATTGTAGATTTCCCCGTTGAAGGTTACCCAAACCGTGCCGTCTTCGTTGGAGATCGGTTGATGGCCGCCAGGGAGGTCAATGATGCTCAGGCGGCGGTTGCCTAGGCCCACTTCGCCTTCGACGTAGAAACCTTCGTCGTCCGGCCCGCGATGCACCATAGCGTCCGTCGAACGCTTCAACAGCCCCCGGTCAGCCGGCCGGCCGCTTTCGAAATTATAGATTCCGCAGATTCCGCACATGGGAAGTGATCAGTTTAGAGTTCAAAATTCAAAGCTGAGAGTCAAAAGTCGAAAGCCGGAGGCCACGGCGATATTCGCCGCAAACCTTCAGCGCTTCTCAGTGCGATGTACGGAACCAATCGACAAAGCGTTGGATGCCCTCTTCGAATCGCACTTGCGGGTTGTAGCCCAACAGTTTTCGCGACTTGGTGAGACCCGCGTAGGTCAACACCATGTCACCGGGCTGAGGAGGCAAGGGCTTTCGTTTGGCTTTCTTGCCGAGAGCCTTTTCCAGGGTTTCCACCATGTAATCAAGGCGCACGGTGTGAGAATCCCCCACGTTGAAGATCTCAAAGTCAAACTTCGCTCTCAAGGCCAGATCAAAGGCTCCCGCAACGTCGTCCACATAGGTGTAATCGCGCTGAGCACTCCCATCCCCGAAGATGGGAACTTCGTTTCCTTCCTCGATTAGCTTGGTGAATTTATGAATCGCCAAGTCGGGACGTTGCCGAGGTCCGTACACGGTGAAAAGGCGAAGGCAGATGGTGGAGATCTTGTAGAGATGAGCGTACGCGAAGCACAGGGCTTCGCCGGCGCACTTGGTGGCAGCATAGACGGAAAGCGGTTTTGAAATAACGTCGTCTTCGGAAAATGGCACGCGATTGTATTGACCGTAAACGGAACTCGAAGACCCAAAGATAAATCGCGGGACGCTAAAGCGGTGGCACGCTTCAAGCAGGTTAAGCGTGCCGTCGACATTTGTGGAGGTATAAAGCTCGGGCTCCAAAAGCGAGGGGCGCACACCGGCGCGGGCCGCAAGATGAACAACTGTCTCGGGATGGAATTTGTCGAACACCTCGGTGAGGCGGTGGGTATCTCGGATATCGGTCTCAAAGAAGTCGAGATGCCCGGCAGCTCTTATCTGCTGCAAGTTTGCGCGTTTCAGGCCTGGATCGTAAAAGGGGTCCAGGTTGTCGACCACCCCAATGTGATGCCCTGATCGCGACCAATGCTCACAGAGGTGCGAGCCGATAAATCCCGCCCCTCCTGTTACCAGAATTCTCATTGGTTTCCTTTCGTGGCGCCCGGAGTTGCGCGAATCGTCTTTCAGGCCCGCTATGATACCAGGACTCTGCTTCCAGTGTGTCCCTTGATTGTGAAGGTCAAGTCATCGTTTGCGCCACGCTCTTCTCGCTTGACTGCCGGAACTTGTAGCCCGTAGGATTTTCAGGTCGAGAATTGGCTCCTTGCGAAAACCGGTTGAACGTGATTGCCCACTGATGATGTATTCAGTGGCAAGCACGCTGGTTTTCCTACGAGTCAACTGATGTGAAGGCACGGTTCAAATCGCCCCCTTGACGTATTTGTGGTGTATAGAGCAGATTAGGGAGTCACAGGGCCTGGGGAGTTTGTCGGACTAGTGCACCACCGGGAGTCCCAGGCACGGCCAACACAGGATTGAGGTGCTTGATGTCGCGAATCGCAATCGTAGGTGCGGGGTATGTGGGGCTAGTGAGTGGCGCAGGCTTAGCCGACTTCGGCATGGAAGTGACGTGTGTGGACATTGACGCGGCGAAGATCCAGAAGCTCCAGGGCGGCTCGGTTCCTTTCTTTGAGCCAGGCTTGCCGGACATGGTCAAGCGGCACATTGAAACCCACCGGCTGAGCTTTACTACGGACCTGGCGGCAGCCATTAAGAATTCGCAAGTTATATTCATCGCCGTGGGAACCCCCGGACTTCCCGACGGCTCGCCGGACCTGTCGCAAATTGAACTCCTCGGCAAGCAAATCGGCCAGCACATGGAGGGGTTCAAACTGGTCGTCACCAAGAGCACAGCGCCCGTGGGAACGGCCCGGCGGCTCGCCTCCATCATTCGCAATTCCCAAACCACCCCCTGCGATTTCGAGGTGGCCTGCAATCCCGAATTTCTTCGCGAGGGCTCGGCCGTGCAGGACTTTATGCACCCCGATCGGATCATTGTGGGGACCGAAAGCGAGCGAGCAGCGTCGATGCTGCGCGAAATTTACCGGCCGCTTTATTTGATTGAGACGCCCTTTGTTTTTACCACCCTGGAAACGGCGGAACTGATCAAGTACGCCGCTAACGCGTTCTTGTCCGTCAAGATTTCGTTCATCAACGAAATCGCCAATCTATGTGAGGTCCTGGGCGCGGATGTCCAGGTGGTGGCCAAGGCCCTGGGGAAGGACAAGAGAATCGGCCCAAAGTTCCTCCACGCCGGGCCAGGATTCGGGGGCTCCTGTTTCCCGAAGGATTGCCGCGCACTGGTTCGCACCGCCCGCCAATCAGGCAGCGAGTGCTCCCTGGTTGAGGCGGCAGTGAAGGTAAACTCGAACCAATACCGAGTGGTGATTCGAAAACTGGAAAAGGGGCTAGGCTCGCTGAGGAACAAGACGATCGCCGTCTGGGGGCTTTCGTTCAAGCCCAACACCAACGATGTCCGCGAATCGACGGCGATTTCCATCTGTCGAGCCCTGCTGGAGGCGGGAAGCCGGTTGCGTGTTTTCGATCCCGTGGCAAACGATGACGCGCGGAAGGCTTTCAGAACCGGTTCGGTTGAATATTGTGACAATGCCAAGCACACTGCAGAGGGGGCCGATGCAGTGGTTCTTGCGACCGAGTGGAACGAGTTCAGGAATGTTGATCTGGCAGAAATCAAAGCGGTGATGAAAGGACGCACCCTCGTCGACGCGCGTAACGTATATGACGTGCAGACCGCGCGAGATGCGGGGTTCCAATATTTCGGTGTGGGACGAGGTAAGGAGGAAGGCTCGAGCGCGGTTTGAAATATGTGGTCCGCATTCTTGGGTGCTTTGCTAGGGGGGCGCCTTCTTTTCCGCCGGGGCGTTTGAGCAGACGGAAGCTGCCGTACCCCATCACTAGTGTGATGCGTACGAACAGAATCTTCCCTGGTCGCCTGAGACTCTGTACTTTGTGTGCGACCTCGTCGTTTGATTTGACGGAAAGGACGCCGTTTGATGAAGTCGCTTGCTAAGGAATTGCATGGGGACATTCGAGCGTATCTGATGAAGGGTGCTGAAATTCAGCAACAAGCCGCAGCCGAGTGTGCCAAGACGATTGTGGATGTGGTCAAGGTGATAGCTGCCGCATTGCGATCGGGTCGGAAGCTGTTGCTGTGTGGGAATGGGGGAAGTGCAGCAGATTGTCAGCACATGGCCGCGGAGTTTGTCGGCCGGTTGAGCAAGGATATGGAGCGACCGGGGCTGCCAGCTATCGCACTAACGACTGATACCTCCGTTCTGACGGCCCTCGCGAATGACAAGGGGTTTGAAGGGATATTTGAGCGCCAGGTTCGGGCCCTCGGCAAGCGGGGCGACGTCCTGGTTGCGATCAGCACGAGCGGGAATTCTCCCAATATCTTGAGGGCGGTCAAGGCAGCGCGGGAAATAGGCGCCAAGACCGTTGGTCTGCAGGGCGAAGGGGGCTCACTGAAGGAACTCGCGGATTTTTGTATCGTGATCCCGAGCAGGGACACGCAGCATGTTCAAGAGGTGATGCTCAGCGTGGAGCACACCATCTGTCAAGCTGTTGAAAAGGAAATCTTTTCTGCGAATGGGAAGTGATGTCCGGCGTCACGGAACCCTCGGGAAGAGTCGCGAGTTCGATAGCAGGAGTTTCGCATTGTTACTCGCAATCTCGCCTTTCCTGCTCAAATGCTCGCCTCGCTGACCATGCGCGTGCTTATTACTTCTTTTTGCAGTCTGCTGGATTCGTATCAATGGCCTTATCTCGATGAAATCCCCTGGCCCCATCTCCTGACGCGGGATGTGGTTTTTCCCCTAGAACCAACGCGGATAGTCTGATGAGGTTTCGCTTAGTGCTCGACTGGCGAGGGCAGACGGCGCCTCAGTTCGGCCTCTCGGCTTGAACGGGCTTCTTGAGAGATGGGAATCTCAGCGCATGCTGCCCTCTGCCTTTCGCCAGCGAGACTTTATTGCTGAATCCTGCTGGAGGGGCGAAGGTCGAGGGAGATCAGGTTTCTCTTTAGCAACTGCGAAGAACCGAAGGGCGATTGGCGTCGCTGGGAATGCCGGGATTGGCGTAGCCGCGGCTTAAACTCGGACCAGGGCACCAATATATTCTCTGATGGTTTCCATGGTGGTGGGCGGGACCCTGGTAAACGCCACCCCAATTCTGGCTGGTAGTTCCTTCCGAACGACGCGTCCATCGGCTGCGATCAGATTTCCTCCCGAGCAAAGATTAAGTTTCATGCCGAGTTGAGTGCCTATTTCCAACCCCAGGGCATTACCGAGAAGGATTCCACCTTCACTGATATTCACGGAACGGAGGAGACGGGCCCCGCCATTCACTCGGCATCTGACCTTTGCATCCAAAGGCACCCGTAGCGAATGCCTCTTCTCGCTCAGGACAATCCCACGCATCTTTCTCTCGGGTATGGAGAGGAAAGCCTGTACAATTTTGGGGTCGAACTGCTTTCCTGATTCGCGCGTGATTTCGTCCAGGGCAGTCGAAAATGGCAAGGCCTTGCGGTAGGGTCGGTCATTCGTCATGGCATCCAAGGTGTCCGCGACGGTAAACACTCTTGCTCCCAAGGGTGATTTCGCGCCCTTCAGTCCTCGCGGATATCCGCGTCCGTCCCAACGTTCGTGGTGTGCGAGGACAACCTCGGCGGCCTGTGTAAAACCGGGGACCTCGATCAAAATATTATAGCCAATCCAGGTATGGGTCTTCATGACCTCAACTTCCTCGGCGGTCAGCTTGGCCGGCTTACGCAAGATCACATCTGGAATTGCAATCTTCCCGATGTCGTGTACATATGCGCCGCGGGCGAATTCGGCCAACTGTTCCGCCGAGCAGCCGATCGCTTTCCCGATCTCGTGGCAATAGCGAGCGACCCGGGCGGAATGGCCTGCGGTTTCGTCGTCCCGTAAGTCCAAAGCATTGCCCAGCGCATGCAATAACCTGTCTTGAAAGAATTCCTGGGAGTTCCCGTCAGAAGATTTCATGATGCCCTTCTTTATATGAGTTCAGTTTGCCTCCGTGCTCGAATGAGTATAATGGCCGCGTCGATCAAGCACAAGTAGGCTAGGAGTTTCTACTGTTCGGGAGAAAGTCAAGGTTACGCTGCGGCATTTCCTTTGAACTGCCTGGGTGCAGGAGTAGTTCAGCGGGCGGGAAACAGCGAACTGTTGGGATGGGCTGTGATGAAGGTCTCGATTAGTTCATGCTCCGCTCTTCCAAGGCGTCCAAACTGTACTCCAACTTGCTCGCCCGGACCGCTTCGCACCACGACTCCCTGCAGGCTTAAAGGCGCGCGCGCTCCGGGTAGTGTCAGCTCGGTCCCCACCGCCGTCCCGGCTTCGGGCCGGGGAGACAGCTTCAACAGCATGCCTGAGCCGCTGATGTTCATCGCTCGTCCCGTGACACTCTTGGCGCTCCGCTTCAGCCCCCACCGGCAGAGCGCGGGGACGCTCAATGGCACGCGTTGGTAGCGTCGCCGCTCCTCGAGCATCATTCCACGCGTCGCATTGAGGAGCCTTGCCAATTCCTTGCTTCCGAACGGCTTAGCCAGGAAAAACGTAGCCCCTGACGCGATTCCCTTAGAGACTTGAGTTAGTTCTGACCCTCCGCCGAGTAAGGCGATAGGGATCTTGGCATTCGATCGAGAGTTCCGGATGCACTGCATAATTTCCAGCACATCAAACTGAGCGTTGTCCCAGTCAATGAATGCCCCATCCAATTTCTCACCTTCGATCCGCGCACCCGCTTCGCTCCGGTTGGTGACCAGGCACGGATCCGTCCCCATGAGTTGCAGGGTGCTGGTTATCAGCCGGCTCACTTCGGGATCGGTTTCGATGACGAGAATTCGAGGCTTAAAAGGCATCGCTTCTGTGAGGACCTTTGGCTGTTGCTATTTACGGCATTCCGCCTTTCTCGAATGCACGAGCCTAGTGCAATCTCTGGGTGGGAGCAAGTCCCTGCCAACCCATTGACCAGAGAAGAAACCGTGCTCAGCAGGCAGAGGGTGGCTACTGTATCCCGACCCTTGCGAGTTCTCCGATGAAACCTCAGGATCTGTCGCTTCCTCTGTGCTAGGGCGCGAATGATCGTTCGACAGGGTTCATTGAGCGAGCCGAAAGGAAGGTTGCCCGGCAAAGATGCCTGACAGATTCTGAACTCTTCCATGCCTGAAAGTCTCTGACAACCCAGTTGCCCGGCCCACTTATGGAGTCCGTATGAGCATCAGCGGAGAAGTTCTACTAGCTCGCGCGATATACGAGCGACAAGATGTCGCGTTAGATTGTTCAGCATATAACCCTATTTGTATGCGTTAATCTCTGGACACGGAGCTACCAACTGGTAATATATGTGGCAAAAAGGGAGCGCAATTGCGCGACCGCGGACAACCAAGGGGAGTGCCGAAGGGAGAAGGCTGTGAGCCGAATCAGTAAAACCGTTACGCCGGAAGTGCTTGCTGCCAATCGCGCGAACAGCGCCAAATCCACAGGACCTCGGACTGCGTTGGGGAAGAGGCGATCGCGGGAAAACTCAATGAAATTGGGTATTTTCTCTAAGCAGCGATTACAGACATTGAAGGCGCTTGGCGAGGAGCCCGCAGATTTCGATCGACTGCATGAATTTCTATGGCAGACCTTGGACCCTCGAGATGGACTAGAAGAGATGTTGGTAGAGGACATGGCAGAGCTGCGCTGGCGCAGAGGAAGGCTGTTCGGCGCAGAGTCAAAAATCTGGAGCGTTCAGCAATTGTCAGTGGACATCGCTGCCGGAAAGGAGTCACGCAAAGCGGAGACGCCACCGGAAGAGAAATCCGGTAGCCCCCTTGACGCGGGCAAGAAGTGGTCTGATCGTTATGATTTTTACATTAAGCAGTCTCATTGTCTTAGAATGTTTGTTGCTGACATGGATGGATTCAATATGGAGGGTCTAGAGTATCTTGAAGGAATATTTGCAGAGACCCCTGGCGTATTTGCTGAGGCTGTGATTGGGAAGTACGCAACTTTTCTAAATGAGCAGGACGAGCCTGGGGTCCCCGCGACGCCGGAGAGTATTGAGTCATTTCGAAAGCTTGCAGAGGATGCGATGGAGGGACTTTGTAACGCGGTTTTGAGCGACAAGCCTAGGCGAAGAGGAGACCCGGACGAAGCTTCGTCGAGCCTAGATGGGCGGGCGTATTTGGATAGGATCATTCGCTACGAATCTCACCTGGAGCACCAATTCGAGCGCAAGCTACAGCAATTGGTATCCTGGCGGAAGGCTAGGGGGGAATCGATGGCGCCTCGGCGTCATGGGGCCACGGCAGCGTGATGGGTAGTTGGGATGGAGACGTGTTCCAAGTGTGATACTATACATATATTAATATATAAGTACTTATTTAGAGAGGGGCATTTTGCAAAACGAAGCCACTATATCCCCTATTATCAGTAAGTTAAAAATCTGGATAGGCACAAATCAGCGATAATCCTCCACAGTCCTACGTCCCCAAACTACGATTGGTCGCGTTGCCTAGTGGACCTCCAGCCTAAACTCGCGGGATGCTGAAAATAGCATCGCATGGTAGAATGCGGCGCATACTGAGCTGAATTGCGGCAAGCTCTCTCCGGACGCTTCAGGAGTTCTGAAGGCAGGGAGCGGGGAGTTCTTGTCGGTACGTAAAGGAGATCCTCATGGTTCACAAGACCGGACTTATGAGCAAACTCGTGGCACGGCTGAAAGCTTCCGGTGAGTATTTTGCTTCGCAACCTACCATCTTAGGCTTGGTGCTTTTCATCGGCTTGGCCATTTTGTTTGCCTTCAAAGCTCCGCTCCGGGCCACACTCCCGGCACTCTGCCTGATTTCGGGCGGAGTCTTCGTGGTCGGGGGCACGGGGAAGCGGACCATCGAGGCGGAACGGTTCATCCTGCGCGACGAGCAGGGGAAGATGCGCGCCTTGCTGGGCATGTCGGCGACCGGACCCAGCTTGTCGTTCTACGACCAGGAGGTAAGGAAGAAGATCGACCTGGGCCTGCGCCGTGGTGAGCCGCGCATCGTGTTCTTTAACTTGAAGGGCGATCCGATGAGCTGGTTCTATTCCACGCACGCTTCAAGCGGCCTGGTTTTGGCCGGGAAGGGTGCGTCGCGAGGGGTGGAGATCTTTACCGGCAATGGGGGAAGCACGGTGGCGGTTTGCGACGAGAGGGGAACCGAGCGGGCACGGGTCGAATATCATGACAAGGCCCCGAGCATCCATCTCCGCGACGCCAAGGGCAAAGTGCGAGCGGCGCTGCAACTTGTCGACAGCGAGCCCCTCTTCGCCCTCTTTGACGGCAGCAACCAGCAACACGGCGGCTGGACGGTGACTCCCGACGGCTCGACCCTGGGGCTCTACGACTCGACCGGCAAGATTCGGGTGGCGTTGGTGGTGAATGCCCAGGGCCCCTCGATGACGGTGCTCGATTCGGAGGAGAAGGTCACCTTTTCGGCCTAGCGCGAAACCTCAGACAAGTTCCGCAAGCTGCCCCTCGCAGCCCCGCCATACGCGCGCCTGCCCGCGGCCTAATCGGATTCAATCCTGCTCTGCGGCGGGCGGAGCAGCCTGCTAACGGAGCTGCGGGTCTTCGGCGGTTGGCCCGTAGATTCCCGGAACCTTGCCGCCCATGGGGCGCAGGTAGGTGCTCAGCTGGCCGCGGTGGTGGACGGAGTGCTTGAGCGCCAGGGCCAGGACACTGATGGCGGGTACGCGGATGATGCCCAGCAGCTCGATCTCGCGCGTCAGTTTCTCGGCGGGCAGGGCGCGCACGCGCGCCAGGGCCTCCGGAAACTTCGCCTGGTAGCGGGCTACGGCGTCGGCCGGGGTCATGATGCCGCAGGCGTCGGAATCGTCGGGCGGGCGCGTGAACTTCCCGTCGGCGATCGAGTTGAGCATCCACGCGTCTTCCAGCGTGATGTGGCGGACCAGTCCCAGGCCGGTCTTGGACTTGGGATTGGGCTGGTAGTCGAGATGGTCGGCGGGCACCGCCCCCAGCACGCGCAAGGTGGTGGGCATTTCGTTTTCAAATTCTGCGGTCAGGAACGCGGCTACACTTTTGGCTTGTTGTGAATCCATCGAAAGCTCCTTTTTCTTTCAGTGATTTTTGAATTTGTTGCCCGCGCGGCGCCGTCCAGGTCGAAGACCCAAGCGGCAGACCGCTTCCTTCGCAAAGTCCTTGCGCCACCGGGAGCCGGCTAGCCGGGCTGGTGGGTCATCTGCTTCAGCATTTGCTCGAGCGCCGCCTGGTTGGGACCCACAAAGGGTTGAGCCGCGGGGACGGCCGCCAGCGACTTCAGCAGCTTCTCCGTCAGGCGCCCCGGGGCGGGAGGCAGGTGGCTGCTCAGCACCATCTTGGGCTCCATCCTGCGGATGCCCTCCAGCTCTTTCGCGAAAGCGTTCCGGTCCACCTTGTGCAGCCACGGCGAGTCGATGGTCGCCCAGGCAATCTGGCCGTCGCGCAAGTCCGCTTCCGGCAGGTCGGCGGCGTTTTCGGGGACCGCCGAAAGCAGCGCGCCGAAGCAATCGGAGCTGAAGAGAATTCCCGATTTGTCGTCGTAGAAGCCGGTGGTGGAAGGGTTGTCGAAAGCGGGAGGCCGGAAGCCGGTCAGTGTGCGGTTGCCCACCGTGATCTTCTCGCCGGGGTTGAGCAGGTAGACGCGGTCCATGGGCAGCGGGGCAGCCAGGCTCATGATGCCCACGCCCAGGAAGGTGGTGATGACGCGCAGCTTGGGATTTTCGGCGAGCAGGGTTTGCAGGCTGCCGATGTGGTCGAAATCAGTGTGGGTGAGCCAGAGCCACCTCAGGTCCGCGGGGTCGATGACTGCGCGCAGGGCGGCCATGAAATCCTTGTTGTGCACGGATGCTCCCGTATCGACCAGAAGGGGCTCCGGCCCTTTGATCACGAAGGCGTTAATGGGCACCAATCCGAAGCCCGGAATCGGAAAAGCTGCCGTGAGAACCTCAATGTCAGGCGCCACCTTGTAAGCTTTGACCGCACTCTCCTGCCTTGCAGATCCGCTTGCGCTCATCCTTTTCTCCTTGTGTGTGGTATATCGCCCTGGGCAGCCCTGAGCCGCCTTCTCTACTTTACTTCAGCCATCGGGACCGGCCATCCCGGTTTCCGGAGCCCGCTAGGGTGTTCCGGGCACAGGCTGGCTGCTGTTCCAGATGTCGCGCGCCATCTTCCACGAGCCGTCGGGCTGGCGCTGGTAGACGGTGATGTACTTGCCCCGGTCTTGCAGGGGTCCGCCGCCGGTTTTGGGGGTCAAGGTGATCTCGTAGCGGCCGCGCTCGAAAGCCCAGTCCGCAGCCGCCTGGACCTCATCCACCGACAAGCCGAATCGGCAGGCGAAGATGCTCATAAAGCCTCGATTCCACCCCCGAATCGCCTCGCGGCCGGCGTTGGCCCCGAAGTTGGGCGGCATCTGGACCCCGTCGTCTGTAAAGCACGCCGCCCACGCGTCCGCGTCGCCTGCATTCACGGCGGCCACGTGGGCGTCCCGCAAACGGTCAATCGCGGATTGGTCAATACTGGTTTCCTGTTTGCTCATCTTCTCGGTTCTCCTTGTTTGTCGCGAGCCTGGTTCGCTACAATGGTGCCCGCCTCATATCGGTAGTGTAACGAACCGCCCTTCCGTTACACATCCAAGGTGTGTTGATGCAGATTGAAGAGACCGATGCGAACCTGGTGCTTCAAATCGGCGCCGGCGCCGACCGCGAAGCCGAAGCCGAGCTCTGCCGGCGCATGAGACCGCGCGTGCGGCTCTACGGCCTGCGCCATCTGCGCGACGAGCACGCCGCCGAGGACCTGGCGCAGCAGGTGCTGATCACCGTCCTCGAGACCCTGCGCGCCGGACGCCTGCGCGAGCCGGAAAAGCTCGCCTCCTTCGTGCTCGGCACCTGCCGCCTGACGGTGCTCAACCAGCGCCGCGGCGCGGAGCGGAAACAGCGCCTGCTCGACCAGTACGGCTCCGACTTCGCCGCACCCACGCCGCCCGCCGTCCACCTGGACCGCGAGGCGCTGCGGCGCTGCGTCGAAGAACTCAGCGAGCGTGAGCGCACTGTGGTGGTGATGACTTTCTATGACGAGCAGACGGGCGCGGAGGTGTCGGGCCTGCTGGGCGTTTCGGAAGCCAACGTGCGCGTGATCCGCCACCGCGCCATCCGGCAGCTTCGCAAGTGCATGGGGGTTGAAGTATGACCACCCGCGACGAGAGACCCTCGAGTTGTGAGAACCCGCTCGATGCGGCGGTCCTGGCCGATTACTGGCTGGGCGCCCTGGCGGAGGGGGAAGAGGAAGCCGTCGAAGAGCACCTGCTCGCCTGCGACGCCTGCGGGGCGCGCCTTCGCGAGTTGGTGGCGCTCGCCGTTGGCCTCCGCGAGCTGGCGCGCGGGGGAAGCCTGCGCATGGTGGTGAGCGATGGATTTCTGAAGCGCGCTGCGGCGGAAGGCTTGCGCGTCCGCGAGTACTCCCCGCCGCCGGGAGGCGGAGTTCAGTGTACGGTCACCGCCCAGGACGACCTGCTGATCGCGCGCTTGGCCGCCGACCTGAGCGGCACGCGGCGTGTTGACATTTCCATCTGCGACCAGCAGGGCACCGAACAGGCGCGCCTCGCCGACATTCCCGTCAATCCCACTGCGGGCGGCACCATCTTGCAGGAGTCCATCACCTTCGCCAAAGCCGCGCCCACCAACGTCATGATTATTCGCCTGCTGGACGTCGCCGAAGGGCGCGGCGAGCGCCTGCTGGGCGAGTACACCTTCAACCACACGCGCTCCATGCCCGGCCCCGCCGCGTGGTAAGCAGCCCGCTCGCAGACCTGAACGGTCTGCGCCAGCCGCCAATCTAAACCTTCAGAATTTTCCCCAAGACCACTTCGCGTTGCGCTCCCGTGACGGCGGGGAGGTTGCCGGCGAGGCCGCGCAGTGTGCGGTCGGCGAGCACGGCGAAGGCAACGGCTTCTTTGGCATCCACGGGCAGGCCGTAGCGGTCGGAGGTTTCGACCGAAAGCTGCGGAAGCAAGTCCGCGAGGCGCTCCATCAGCAGGGGATTGCGCGCCCCACCTCCCGAAACGATCAGGCGGCGAAGGCGCGGAGCGGCGGGAAAGACGAAGCGCTCCATCGCTTGCGCGACACTGCGCACGGTCAACTCCGCCGCCGTGCGCACCAAATCTTCTTTGCGCGCGCCGCGGCGCGAGAGGAAATAGCGCTCCAGAAATCCGGCGCCGAACTGCTCCCGCCCGGCGCTCTTGGGCGGGCGGCGGGAGAAGTAGGGAAGACGGAGAAGCTGCGCCAACAACGGCTCGATGACCTTTCCTCGGCGCGCGAGGCGCGCCTGGCGATCGAAGCTTTTGCACCCGCGCGTGAAAAGCCGCACCAGACCGTCAATGAGCATGTTGCCGGGACCGGTATCGAAGCCGAAGACCTGGTGCGGTCGGGCGGCGGCGGGAATCACCGTGAGGTTGGCGATGCCGCCCAGGTTGAGGGCCACGGCGCCCGAGCGCGCGTCGCGAAGCAGCAGGTAGTCGACCAGGGGCACGAGCGGCGCGCCCTCGCCCCCCGCGGCCATATCGGCGGTGCGGAAATCCGCCACCACCGGCGCGCCCGTGCGCGCGGCGATGACGGCGGGCTCGGCCAACTGCAAAGTGGAAGCTCCGCGCAGCCAGGGAGCGGCGGCGCGGGGCAAGCGCGCCCCTTGGTGAAACAGCGTCTGGCCGTGCGAGCCGATTACTGAAAGCCGCTGCGGGACCAAACGTCCGCGCTTGCAAACCTTGAGGGCCGCGCGCGCAAAGATTTCGCCGAGCAGAAAATTCAGCCCGCTCAGCTCGGCGGTCGTGGTGGGCTCGCCCGCGGCAATGGCGAGCAGCCGCCGGCGAAGCGCGGCCGGGTAGGGAACGGTCAGGAAGGCGCGCACCCTCACCCGGGGCTTGGCTGTCGTGCCGCTCAGGCGCGCCAACGCTGCGTCCACGCCGTCCATGGACGTTCCGGAAATCAATCCCACCGCCAGCCGCTCAGCACGCTTTGCAGGCACACGGCCAGTTTCCTGAGTGATGGGGTTGTTGCCTTTTCGCGAATTGGCGCGGCGCGGAGTCATGATTGAATCTGCTTCTTGAGGGCGGCGAGCAGATTGAGCGCCTCCAGGGGCTTTAAGTTGTCGAGGTCGGCTTGCTCCAGGGCGCGGACGACCTCGGCGTTGAGGGGTGTGAAGATGGTGAGCTGCACCGGCCCCGCGGGAGTTTCGCCCTGCGCTTCCAGGCGTTCGCTGAGCGAGTGTTCGCTCTGCTCGTGGCGGGCCAGGATTTCGCGCGCCCGCTCGACGACGCTCATGGGCAGCCCCGCCAGGCGCGCCACCTCGATGCCGTAGCTCTTGTCGGCCGAGCCCGGCTCGACCTTGCGCAGAAAGATGATGTTGGAGCCCGATTCCTTGACTGAGACGTGGTAGTTGCGGATGGCGGGCAGCAGGTCGGCGAGTTCGGTCAGCTCGTGGTAGTGGGTGGCGAACAGCGTCTTGGCGCGCGTGCGCTGTTGCAGGTGCTCGACCACCGCCCAAGCGATGGCCAGGCCGTCGAAGGTGGCGGTGCCGCGTCCGATTTCGTCGAGCAGCACCAGGCTCTGCGGAGTGGCGGTGTTCAGGATGCTGGCGGTTTCGGTCATCTCCACCATGAAGGTGGAGCGCCCGCGCGCCAGGTTGTCGGAAGCACCGATGCGCGTGAAGATGCGGTCCACCAGCGGCAGCTTGGCGCGCTCGGCGGGCACAAAGCTGCCCATCTGCGCCATCAGCGAAATCAGCGCCACCTGGCGCAGGTAGGTGGATTTGCCGCCCATGTTGGGCCCGGTGATGAGCAGAATGCGGTCGGTGGCGGAGTTCAGGAAAAGGTCGTTGGGGATGAAGCGCCCGCTCTGCTCTTCCTGGCAGATGCGC
>JBJKQV010000082.1:0-7514 GCA_046704985.1 Terriglobia bacterium | reverse complement strand
TCCGGCGGCGAAGAGGTGGCGGTTTTCGAGGGGCTGAACCTCCAGGTGGGGCGGGGCGAGCTGGTGGCGCTGGTGGGCGAATCGGGGACCGGCAAGACCACCTTGCTGCACCTGCTCGCGGCGCTGGACACTCCCACGCGCGGTGAGGTATACTTCGACGGGAGGGAGTTGAGTCACTTCCGCGCCGCGGAGCGTGCGGCTTACCGGAACGCGAGCATCGGCTTCTTGTGGCAGATGTATTACTTGCTTCCGGAGTTCAGCGCCCTCGAAAACGTTCTCCTGCCGCAACTTATCGCCGGGCGGGAGTTGGGCCAGGCCCGGCGCCAAGCGGTGGAACTGCTGGCCGAAGTAGGGCTGGAGAAGGCTTCAAGGCGCCGCGTCGGCGAGCTTTCGGGAGGCGAACAGCAGCGCGTGGCTTTGGCTCGGGCTTTGGCCAATCGCCCCGCCCTCTTGCTGGCCGACGAACCGACGGGTAACCTGGACGCCCGGACCGCCGGACGGGTCATGGAACTGCTCGAAGAACTGCACCGAACGCACGGTTTGACCTCGGTGCTGGCAACACATAATTTGGACCTGGCCAAGCGTGCGGACCGTGTATTGCGCCTCAGCCAGAGAAAGCTCAGCGAAGGATAGTCCGGTTCAACCAGGGTTGCGCGCTTGGCTGTGGGGCCTGCCGGGCGCGGTGGAAACTTACCGGGGACGAAGGGGCTATGTTCGAGAGATACACGGAAAAGGCGCGTCGCGTCATCTTTTTCGCCCGCTACGAAGCCAGCCAGTTCGGCAGCCCATACATCGAAACGGAACACCTGCTGCTCGGCCTGTTGCGCGAGGACAAGGCGCTGACCAACCGTTTTCTCCGCTCTCACACCTCCATCGAATCCATCCGCAAGCAGATCGAAGGGCGCACCACCATCCGCGACAAGGTCTCGACCTCGGTGGACCTTCCCTTGTCGCAGGAGTGCAAGCGCGTGCTCACTTACGCGGCCGAAGAGGCCGAACGCCTCTCGCACAAGCACATCGGCACCGAGCACCTGCTGCTGGGGCTGCTGCGTGAGGACAAGAGCTTTGCGGCGGAAATTCTGCACGAGCGCGGGCTGCGCCTCTCCACCCTGCGCGACGAGTTGAGCCGCGTGCCCAGCGAGAAGGGTTCGAGCGGGCGCAACAAGGAGACTTCCCTGCTCGCCGAGTTCAGCCGCAACCTGACGCAGGCGGCCATGGAGAACCAGCTCGACCCGCTGGTGGGCCGCGAGGCGGAGCTGGAGCGCGTGGTGCAGATTCTCTGCCGGCGCACCAAGAACAACCCCGTGCTCATCGGCGAGCCGGGAGTGGGCAAGACGGCGATCGTTGAGGGACTGGCGCAGCGTATCGCCGACGGCGACGTTCCTCCCTTCCTGGCCGACAAGCACATCCTGGCCCTGGATCTTTCGCTGATCGTGGCGGGCACCAAGTACCGCGGGCAGTTCGAGGAGCGCCTGAAGACCATCATGAAGGAGCTGATGGAGGCCCAGAACGCCGTCATCTTCATCGACGAGCTGCACACGCTGGTGGGGGCCGGTTCGGCGGAGGGTTCACTGGACGCCGCCAACATCCTGAAGCCCGCGCTCTCGCGCGGCGAGATCCAGTGCATTGGCGCCACCACCCCGGGCGAGTACCGCAAGTCCATCGAGCGCGACCGGTCGCTCGAGCGGCGCTTTCAGGCGATCAAGGTGCCGCCTCCCAACGAGGCGGAGGCGATCAAGATCCTGCTGGGCATCAAGGAGCGCTACGAGAAATTCCACGCCGTCACCTACACCGACGAGGGGCTGATGGCCGCCGTCTATCACTCCAGCCGCTACATTCCCGACCGCTACCTGCCCGACAAGGCCGTGGACCTGATCGACGAAGCGGGGGCGCGCGTCAAGCTGCGCCAGAGCACTCTGCCGGAAGAGATGATCGACGTGCAGAAGCGCATCAAGTTCGTGGTGCACCGCATGGAAAACGCCATCGCCAGCCACGAGTTCGAGAAGGCGCGCTTTTACTCCGACGAGGAGCGCAAGGAGCGCGAGAACCTGCGCCTGCTGCGTGAGAAGTACAACATCGACGAGACGGCCATGGGCGTGGTGGGCCGCGAGGACATCGAGGAAGTGGTTTCGCGTTGGACGGGCGTGCCGGTGTCGGCGATCAAAGAAGAGGAGATGTCCAAGCTGCTGCGCATCGAAGAGGAGCTGCACAAGCGCATCATCAGCCAGGACCGCGCCATCTCCGCCCTGGCGCGCGCCATCCGGCGCTCGCGCGCCGGGCTGAAGGCCCCCGGGCGTCCGGTGGGCTCGTTCCTCTTCCTGGGACCCACGGGGGTGGGCAAGACGGAATCGGCGCGGTCGCTCGCCGCCTTCCTGTTCGGCAGCGAGCGCGCCCTGGTGCGCTTCGACATGTCCGAGTACATGGAAAAGCACTCGGTCTCCAAGCTCATCGGCTCGCCGCCCGGCTACGTGGGCTACGAAGAAGGCGGCCAGCTCACCGAGCGCGTGCGCCGCTCGCCCTACTCGATCATTCTGCTCGACGAAATCGAGAAGGCGCACCCCGACATTTTCAATATCCTGCTGCAGGTCTTCGAGGACGGCCAGCTCACCGACGGGCTGGGCAACACCGTGGACTTCAAGAACGCCATCGTCATCATGACCTCCAACATCGGGGCGCGCTACCTGGAGCGGCGTTCCCACCTGGGCTTCCAGTCGGCCAGCGAGACGGCGACCGACAAGAAGGTGGAAGACCTGGTGATGAGCGAAGTGAAGCGCCTCTTCAACCCCGAGTTCCTGAACCGCCTCGACGAGGTGATCGTCTTCAACGCCCTCGGCGACGTGGACATGCTGCAGATTATCGACTTGCTGGTCGGGCAGATGAACCAGCACCTGAGCCAGAGGAATATCTCCATCACCCTGGCGCCGGAAGCGGGCCGTTGGATTCTGGAGAAAACCTGCACGGACCGCTCCTACGGGGCGCGGCCGCTGCGCCGGGCGTTGCAGAAATACGTGGAGGATCCCCTGTCAGAAGCGCTGATCCAGGGAGAAATTCAGTCCCCGGCGGTTTTGGAAGTCATCGTGTCGGATGATAAGCTATACTACCGGTCGATGAACGATAAACTGGTTACCACACCGCTGTCCCATTAGCGCGGGCTCGGAATAACCGGAAAATCAGCCCCGCGCGGGCCTCCCATTTTCCAACTCCGGAAGGAATCTTGGTGAGGGTTGCGGAGAGTCGAAATTTCCAGCCAACTGCACGAAAGCTCCTGGCATCGCAATCTCTAAGCCCGGAGAGGACCAGAGGGGGGAGTGTCTGTCGGAAATGATGCGGGGAGCGCACCGGCGGCTTAAGCTGCCGAGGACCTGGGGACTGGGAGTGCTTTGGCTGTGTCTGGCGGGCTTGCCGGCCCTGCGGGCGCAGCAGACGCCTCCGCCTCCCGCCGCCCCGGCTTCCCAAGCCCAGAAACCCCCGGCGGGACAGACGGCGCCGGCCAAGCCCCCCGCCCAGCCCTCTGAAAAGCTTCAACTCGAGAGTCCCAAGGCGCCCCCCACACCCCCGGGACAAATCAAGCTGGAAACGCCCAAGGCGCCGCCCGCCGCCACCAAGCCCGGCGCCGCCCAGAAGAAGAAGGGCCCGGAGATCATCGAGGACATCATCTTCCGCGGCAACCGGCGCATTCCCGCCTCCACCCTGCGCGCCCGCATCTTCACCCGCAAGGGCGACATCTACAACCCCAAGCTGCTGGAACGCGATTTCATGGCGTTGTGGAATACGGGCTTTTTCGACGACATTCGCTTCGAAACCGAGGACGGGAAGACGGGCAAGATTCTGGTCATCTACGTGCGCGAGAAGAAGCTGATCCGCAGCATCGAATACAAGGGGCTGAAGAGCGTCCAGCAGTCCGACGTGTTGGACGAGTTCAAGAACAAGCACGTGGGGCTCTCCATCGAGTCGCAATACGACCCGGTGGTCATCAAGCGCGCCGAGGTGGTCTTGCAGGGGCTGCTGGC
This sequence comes from Terriglobia bacterium, assembly GCA_046704985.1. GTDB lineage: Bacteria > Acidobacteriota > Terriglobia > UBA7540 > UBA7540 > JBJKQV01. The sequence goes on along the minus strand of JBJKQV010000082.1, from coordinate 3,504 downwards.
GATCCACGGGCGGCAGTTCGCCACGGTTCGCCACCGCACGCGCAACATTCCTCCCAACTCCGTGGCGCTCACCTTCATCGTCTCGGAAGGCCCCAAGGTAAAGGTGGGGCACATCCGCTTCACGGGCAACACGGTCTTCTCCAACCTGCGCCTGGTGCGCACCATGAAGCTCTCGCGCCCTTCCGGCGCCCCGCCCTGGTTCTACTGGTTCCACAAGACCTACGACAAGGACAAGGTGCTCTACGACCTTGAAAAGGTGCGCGAGCTCTACCAGGAGCACGGCTATTTTTACGCCACCCCGGAGGAGCCTAAGGTCAAGATGTACGACACGGCGCGCCGCTGGCCGTTCTTCTTCTGGTCCTGGGGCCACGGCAAGAGCGTGGACGTGACGGTGCCTATCGACGAAGGCGCGCAGTACCGCCTGGGCAAGTTCGCCATTCGCGGCAACAAGCTTCTCAAGCAGAAGCAACTGGAGCCCATCCTGAAGATCAAGCCCGGCGAGATCTTCAACCTCACGCAGGTGCGCGACAGCCTGAAAACCTACCGGAAAATCTACGGCGAATTCGGCTACATCAACTTTACCGCCACCCCCGACATCGAGCCCAACCGCAAGAAACACCTCATCAACCTGACGCTCGACTTCGACGAAGGCAAGCAGTTCTTCGTGCACCGCATCGAGTTCTCGGGCAACACCAAGACCCGCGACAAGGTCATCCGCCGCGAACTGCTGGTCTACGAAGGGTCGGTCTTCAACACCGCCGCCTGGGACCTGAGCGTCCTGCGCGTCAACCAACTGGGCTTCTTCAACAAGATTACCAAGGACGACTACAAGATTCGCCAGAACCCCAAGGACTCCACCGTCGACTTGGAACTGGACGTGAAGGAGAAAGGGCGCAACTCCATCGGCTTTTCGGGCGGCCTGTCGGGCCTGGCGGGCAACTTCGTGGGCCTCAACTACGCCACCAACAACTTCCTGGGGCTGGGCGAAACCCTCAGCTTGCAGGCGCAGTTCGGCACCTACCAGAAGCTCTTCAGCTTTGGCTTCACCGAGCCTTACCTGATGGACCGCCCCATCACCACCGGGTTCACCATCTTCAAGAGCAATTACAAGTACGACCAGTTGCAGCAGACGGCCCTCGCCACCGGCGTCAGCCTTCAGGCCTTACAGTCGGCCGGATACGGACAGTTCACCCAGAACTTCCAGCAGAACTCCGCCGGATTCACGGCCTTTGCCAGCTACCCGTTGCCGCGCAGCTTCGCGCGCGTAGGACTGACCTACAGCTTCTCGAAGAGCAGCCTGGAGACTTTCAACAGCGCCTCGCAGGCCTACTTTCAGGCTTTGAACTTCAGCGGCCTGGTAGGCCCCAACTCGCTGAACGGCATTACCTCCAGCCAGATCATGCCCACCTACCTCTACAACACGGTGGACAACCCCTACAATCCCACTCACGGCAAATACCTTTACGCCGCCGTGGCCTTTTCGGGCAGCGTGCTGGGGGGCAACATCAATACCATCGCGCCCACCTTCGAATGGAAGTATTTCCACCCCATCAACCACGGGCGCAACACCCTGGGCTTCCACGTGCTGGCCTCATTCATCACCGGCTATGGAGGGCGCGTTTCGCCCCCCTTCTCACGCTTCTATATCGGCGGCGAGCAGGACGTCCGCGGGTTCGACATCCGCAGCATCTCGCCGGTGGCCTTCTTCCCCACCACCGCCTCCGTCTGCAACCTCGACAACACCGGGCACATCATTCCGGTTCTCGACTCGAGCGGCGGCGTAGTGATCAACCCCACGACCGGCGGCGCCTCCTGTGCCTCTTCGACCGCCTTCCCGTACAACACCCTGATCTTTCCGGGCGGCGACTCCACCGTCGTCGGCAACTTCGAATACCGCATTCCCATCGCCGGCCCCGTGACCTTGGCCTATTTTATTGACGTGGGAGAAAACTTCATTCTGCGCCCCAGCCAGCTGCAGATTGCCCCGCAATCGCTGAGCAGTCTGCGGGCGGCGTACCCCTATTTTCAACTTCCCAGCGTCCTGCACCCGGTGGCCACCACCAACTACCGGCCGCGCAGCTCCACGGGGCTGGAATTGCAGGTCATCCTGCCGGTTTTCAATATGCCCCTGCGGGTCTTCTACGGGTACAATTGGCTGCGCATGGACACCGCCGTGTTTCCGCCCCAGGACCTGCCGCCGGTCTCCATGTTCCCCAATCAGGCCACCTACGACCAGGTGCTGCCCTACTTCCAGGGCATCCGCCTGCGCGAGCGGCGGGGACGCTTGGGGTTCACCGTGGCCCGGACGTTTTAGCAAGAATTCTGGGGCGTCTTGGCCCCACACTTAACTGTTGAAGGAGTAGGCATGAGAAACCGAGTGAGCGCTCTAACCGCCATACTGTTGATGCTGGCATGGCCCGCCCTGGCTTGGGGTCAAGCCGCCAGCACTCCACCGGGGCCGTACAAGATCGGGATCCTCAACATCCAGCAGGTGATCGCCGAAACCGCCGAGGGCAAGCAGGCATTTGCCAAGCTGCGCAACAAATTCGCCCCCCGCCAGGCCGACCTGCAGAAGCAGCAGCAGGAAGTCCAGAACTTGCGCGACCAGATCCAGCGCCAGGCCACTACCCTCTCCGAGTCCGAGCGCCTGCGCCTGACCCGCGAGCTGCAGGAAAAGCAAAAGCTTTACAGCCGCGCCGCCGAGGACGCGCAGTCGGATTTCCAGGACGACCGCCAGGACATCATCACGCGGATCGGACAGAAGATGGTCCGGGTCATCGATGCGTACGCCAAGGAGAACGGCTACGAGCTGGTGATGGACGCGCAGATTCCCGTTTACGGCGAGCAGCAGAATTATACCGCCCAGATCCCCGTCTACTACCTCGCCCACGGCGTGGACATCAGCAGTGAGATCGTGAAGCGTTACGACGCCCAGTATCCGGTCGCCGCGGCGGCCGGCGCCAAGCCCGGCGCCCCCGCGGGCACCCCGGCCAAACCCGCTGCCACCAAGCCGCCTTCCAAGCCCTAATCACCCGGCGTCCGCCGCGGTTCACACCCCTCACCCTCCTGGGGGAGGGGTGTCGCCGCAGGCCGGCGCGCTGTGTGGCGCCCTCAAAAATGTCTCTACGGGTTGACGGCCCCGCCGGGTTGGAAGAGGCGGGCCGGATACGAAGAGGCTAGACCACCGCCACCGCTTCCACTTCCACGAGCATTTCCGGGTCCACGAGGCCGCTGATGCCCAACAAGCTGGTGGCCGGATGGACGTTGCCGAAAAACTCCGCGTGGGCACGCCCCGCTTCTTCCCAGTGGCTGATGTCGGTCAAGTACAGGCGCGTGCGCACCACGTGGTCCAAGCTCAGGCCCAGGCGGGTGAGTGCGCCTTCGATGTTGCGCAGAGATTGCACGGTCTGCGCGTACAGGTCGCCCGGCGCCAGCACCTTGCCCGAGGGATCGGTGCCTGTGGTGCCGGAAATATACACGGTATCGCCCACCTGCACGGCGCGT
>JBJKQV010000081.1:0-4950 GCA_046704985.1 Terriglobia bacterium | reverse complement strand
CCCTCTATCAGATTCGCGACTTCGTGCGCGACGTCGAGGACGTGCAGGCGCGCTGCGACGGCAAGCGCGCGGCGCTGCGCCGTCCGGACATCAACACCTGGAAAACCGCCTCCGGCCCCTGCGCGCGTCTGGAGGTCAGCTACAGCGTCTTTGCCAACCGCCCGGGTCCCTTCGGCGATTTCCTCGACGCGCAGCACAGCTTTATGAATTTCGCCATGCTGCTTTTCTACCTGCCGCGCGAGCGCGCGCGCCCGGTGGAGGTGCGCTTTCTGCTTCCAAAGAACTGGAAGCTCGCCACCCTGCTCGACGATGGCCCGGCGCCCGGTGAATACGTAGCGAAAGATTATGACCAGCTCGCCGACCGCCCGGCGATGGCCGGCAATTTTGCCGAGTACGATTACCGCCAGAGCGGCGCCCAGTACCGGGTGATTGTGGACGCCGACCCGGACGACTACTCGGCGCCGCAGCTCCTGGCGGCGCTCCAGAAAATAACCGCCACCGAAACCGCGCTCATGCGCAACGTGCCTTTCCGCCGCTACACGTTCTTCTTCATGTTTCCGCGCCAGGGTGGCGGGGGCGGCATGGAGCACGCTTTCGGCACCGCCATCAGTTTTCCCGCCGGGCAGCTGGCCGGCAACTGGTTGGGGCTGGAAGATACGGCCGCGCACGAGTTCTTTCACCTCTGGAACGTCAAGCGCATTCGTCCCGCGGGCCTGGAGCCGGTGAATTACGTCGACGGCAACGACACGCGCGACTTGTGGTTTTCGGAAGGTGTGACCAGCACCTATGCGGAGCTCACCCTGCTGCGCGCCGGGATCACCACGCCGCAGGATTTCTACCGCCGCGTCGCCTGGCAGATTATGCGGCTCGAGGAGCGTCCGGCGCGGCACTTCCAGAGCGCTGAAGAGTCGGGCCGTGAGGCGTGGCTGGAAAAGTACGCGGACTATTTCCGCCCCGAGCGCAGCATCTCCTATTACAACAAGGGCGAGATCCTGGGATTTCTGCTCGACCTCAGTATTCGCCACGCGAGCGCGAACCGCCACAGCCTGGACGACCTGATGCGGCGCCTGGACACGGATTTTGCGCAGCGCGGCAAGTTTTTCACCGACCGCGACCTGCGGCGCATCATCGCGGAGCTGGCGCCGGGTTTTGACGTGGACGCCTTTTTCCGCGACGACGTGACCGGCACGCGCGATCTCGATTACAACACCTATCTTGGCTACGCGGGCCTGCGTCTGCTGGCGGGCAATACGCGGCAGGCGGCGCTGGGCTTTCAGGCGGAGCGCGCCTTCGTGGGAGCGGTTCGGGTGCTTTCCGTCGACGCGAAAAGCAACGCCGCGCGCGCCGGGCTGCGCGCCGGCGACGTGCTGCTGGAAATGAACGGCCAGCCCTTGCTGGGACCGCCGGATGAAATGCTGAGCGCAACCTCCGCCGGGAAGCGCATCGAGTTCCGCGTGAGCCGCCACGGAAAGCCGCTCGACATTTCTTTCAAAACGGAGAAATCGCGGGCCACCACTTACCGCATCGAGGAGATTCCCGGCGCCGGCCCCGCGCAGTTGCGTGTGCGCCAGGGCTGGCTGGAGGGGAAGACCGATTAGGTGCTGCGTGCCAGGTGAGAATTGAACCATTGATCCATCGAATCATTGGCCCAGTAGATTATTGAGCCGTCCGAACATTTGGCCATTTGGCGTGACAGACAATGGAGCAATGAACCGGTGAATCTATCTGCTGACACCTGATACCCGACTACTGGCACCTGAACTTCCATGCTGCGTTCCATCCTGACCATCGGCCTGACGTTCGCCTACATCCTGGTGCTGGGCCCGCCTCTGCTCGTTTACGCGGCGCTGACGGGGAAGACCGACCCGCTTTATAACGCCGGCGTGGTGGGAGCGCGCATGGCGCTGTGGCTGGCGGGAGCGAAGGTGACCGTGGAGGGAAGGGAAAACGTTCCCCACGGCCGCGCCGCGGTGTTCATGCCCAATCACCAGAGCAACATCGATTCTCCGGCGGTGCTGGCGCATACCCCCCCCGTCCTGGTGATTGCTAAAAAGGAATTCTTCCGCGTGCCGGTGCTGGGGCGGGTGATGACGCGGCGGGGGTTCATTCCCGTGGAGCGCTCGAACCGCGAGCGCGCCATCGCGGCGGTGGAAGAAGCGACGCGCGCGCTGCGGGCCGGCTACTCGTTTCTGGCTTTTCCGGAAGGCACGCGCAGCCGCGACGGGCGATTGCAGAATTTCAAAAAGGGCGGTTTTGTGATGGCCATCAAGGCCGGGGCGCCCATCGTGCCGGTCTCGGTATCGGGAAGCCGCCACCGCATGCGCAAGGGCGACTGGCGGATTTACGCCGGGCCCATCCGCGTGCGCTTCCACGCGCCGGTCGAGACGGCGGGCTGCACGCTCGAAGACCGCGGGCGCATCATCGCCCAGGTCCACAAGGCGGTTGCTTCCGGCTTGGAGGCGGACGAACAGCCGCCCGCGGAGACGCCACAGACGCGGTCCTAGCGTATATCAATCGCCCACGTTTCGTGCGGAGCAAGCGAGAGCGAAGTAAGGTAGTAATGCACGCCGCCCGCCGTAACAACGAGGCCGATACGAGCAGGCTTATCACTCTCGTCACTAAGAAACAAGGTGGACTGCGTCATCTTATCCAGGTGCCACGGGTTGGCCCCCGAGCCCGCCCAGCCGTCTCCCTCATTCACGGCGCGCTAAGTCGGAGCCTCAGGGCGTTGCCGGACGTAACTGGCTGGGCCTCGTTTTCAATGAAGTACCGTTTGTCCTCGTACCTCCACTCGGAAATTTTGGCACGCGCCCAAACTTCCTTCACACCCTCGGCGAGCCACTGCGACATGGCTTGCTGCTGGTTAAGCGAGTTGAGGCCTCCGGCGAGCAACACGCGAACCGCCTGGCCGGGCGCAAGTCTAAGGAACGAACTGGGTATCGTCTCCGAGCCGTCGCTCGAACCTACCCCAAACGACAGTCTGTCATGGCGCTTCACGTCCTCAAGGACAAGGGAGAAAAGTAATGTCCGCCTCCCCTTGTTGCCCTGTTTGAGCACCGTCACGCGCTTGAGCGAAGCCGGCAGGTAGTAGGGGTCGGTCCCCATGTTCTTGAGGACCAACTCCACCGAGAGCCTCGTGCGCGGCCCGAGTTGGCGGGGTGAAATCGATATCAACTTCACAGCAAGCGGAAGGCTGTACGGGCGCGGAACGAGTCCGACCCCGCCAACGCCCCCGATGTGCGCACCCGGCATCCATCCTGATGTCGGACGTTGGTCCCGGGGCACGGCCTTGGCGAGGTTGAGCACCGGCGTGGGGGTGCGATGCGTCCGGCCGCTGTGGCCGGCAACCGCCGCGGCTAGTATGGCGGCGCCCGTAAGCAGCGGCGTGCTACGGACAAGTCGCGTAAGGCGCATAGTTTATGTTCCCCAGAAACGTTCCGGCTTCGCTGTAGTTCACCGGGTACGGTTCCCTCGGTTCGTTCGGATTGAAGCCGGAGTCGGTCACTATTTGGCTGTAGCGAGAATTTGCTCCACCCCTGACGACATTGCTGGTCCAGTTGATCAAGTCCGTTCCGGGTGGCGCCACCAGCCGCTCAAAGAAGTCACCTGGGTTATTCGATGAAGAACTGATGGAGCCGCTGTAAAAAGCGTAGTGGCTTTCCGTGGAGCTGTTGTACTCGTGGCGTTTAGTTTGCGTGATCAGGTTCGACCAAGAAATGAACCCGCACGCTACCCATTGGTTTACGGAGAACGTCGAGGCGGAATTTTCGAGGTCGGGATTGATCTCGTACTGGTACGTCGTGGATATCGATGGTTCCGTGTCAATGTACGTGTACCCGTTGTTGGGTCCGCTGCCGATAGTGGTGTAATGGAATCCCTGATCACCCGTAACTTCATACGACTCTCCCAGTCCGGAGTCGGTCCCCGCTGGCTGTGGCGGTACAGGCAGGGTGTAGAACGTTCCATTCGCGACCTCAACGGGGGCCGCCAACCCCGTGTGCCAGTTCCGCGCGTTGACGGCCAGCGAAGCACTCAGAGGCCTATTGGTTCCGCTGTAGCTTATTGTAACCGAAACTGTCCCCGACTCGACGGCGGTTCCCGACCAAGACGAACTGGTGCTTGAGGTTGTCACCGCGCTCGTGCCGTCGGTGAACTTCCAGTTCGATATCGTTGCGCCGCTGGGAAGGTCGGTGACCGAGCACGTCGCGCTGGACCCTCTGCTCACGGTGCCACACGACAGCATCGGCACCTGCACGTTGCCCGCGGAACTGCCGGTGCGGCTGGCTGTAAAGGGTGTGCAGGGCTCACCTGCAAATCTCCGGTAGGTGTAGTCGCTGTGGGAGGCTGAGATACTTGCCGTGCCTCCGCTTTCGCCCCACACACAGCCGCAGATCGACCCATCCATCTCTGCCACCGTCGTGTCGCTGGAACTCCAGCCGGCCGAAGTAGTGACGTCTACGGTCAATACCTGTCCGTTACAGTTGGTGTAATTCCCGTAACCGGCCAAGTCCACGTAGCCTTGCGGCAGCAAGGCAAAGGCGCCCGGGCTCACGCTCACGGAGGTGAAGTTGGACGGGCAGGGGCAGGCGTTGCAGTCGTAACCGGAAGCCACGCCGCCATGGCGCTTGATGGTCACCAGCCGCCCGCTGACAGGGACGTTGTCGAGACGCACCCAATCCACCGCTCCATCAGAGGTTTCCCTCGGCATTTTGTGCTTCTTGAAGTCAGCGATCTGCGCGTCGCGAAGCTGGCGCAGATCAATTGCCCGCGTTTCGTGCGGGCCAAGCGAGAGCGAAGTAAGGTAGTAATGCACGCCGCCCGCCGTAACAACGAGCCCGATACGAGCAGGCTTATCACTCTCGTCACTAAGAAACAAGGTGGACTGCGTCATCTTATCCAGGTGCCACGGGTTGGCCCCCGAGCCCGCCCAGCCGTCTCCCTCATTCATGG
>JBJKQV010000080.1:0-9754 GCA_046704985.1 Terriglobia bacterium | reverse complement strand
GAAGGATTGGCGACGTTGGGAAAAACCCGGCGCAGGTTAAGCGCGCCGCTCCGGGCGTCGGCGGCGAACAGGTAAATCCCCCGGCCGTGGTGAGCGTTGCTCGGTTTGCTGAACGTGCCCACGTAGGCCAGGCGCGACCCGGCCGCATGGCCGCGCTCCCGGGAGCGCGCCCGCGCGGGCGCCGCCGCCGCCCACGGCGCCGCGCTCTTCAGGAAACGGCGGCGCGAAACGCCGTGCGGCGAACCAACGTCGAAGGGCATATGTCAACTCCCGGTGAACTCGCTCCCCTCGCGGGGCATTTGATTATGGCGGCGCGCGGCCCCGAAGACAACCTTGACGCCGCCGCGCGCGGGCGTTTACGAGTGCGCGCAGTGCCCCCAGGTCTTCAAGGACGAAGCCACCCTGCGCCGCCGGGTGTGGATCTTCCCCGGACTGGGCTATCTCTATGTCGGCCGTCCCCTGCTGGCGGCGCTGGACTTCTTGCTGGAAGTCCGGCTGCTGCTGGTCATTGTCATTGATGCTGCCATCGGCGCGCACATGCTGCTTCATCCGCCCGCGCGGCCCGATCTGGAATCTTACCTGCTGGGCTTTTGGCTGGGGTGGGGATTCCTGGTGGGCATCTGGGCGTTGAAACGCTGGCTGATGCTGCGCCATTGCCGGCGCTTCGTGCGCGAATTCATTCCCGTCAAGGCCTGAGGCCGCCTCGCCGGGCGGAGCGGTAGCCACAGGCCGTGGTTGTTGGAGACGCAGGCGCGGCGCACCCGTGCCGCGCGTCAGTGGAGGCTATCCAGGTAGGCTAGCAATGACTTCATCTGATCGGGACTGAACTGGAAGTGCGGCATGCCGCCGGCGTCCATCTTGGCGGTGGGATGCTCGAACAAGTTCTGTAACTGCGGGGGTGTGAACTTGGCGCCGATTCCCACCAACCGTGGAGCCATGGGCGTTCCCACTCCGCCCTCGCCGTGGCAGGCGCTGCAGGCGTGCGCCTCGAAGACCTTCTTACCCTTGCCCACCAGGGGGTTGGCGGGAGCGGCGGGCGCGGACGGCACGCCGCCCACCAAGGCGGGCTTGAAAGGCTCCTTCATATAACGTTGGGTCTCCAGCGCCTCGTTGGCCAGTTCCATATGGATGGAATGGTCTTGATTGTCCTGGTAATAGCTCAGTCCGCCCAGGTAGACGAGGCCGGTAAACACGATGCCGAACAGGCCCACCGCCAGCCCGCGCCGCCACGGCCGGCGGTCGCGCTTGCGGTCGGTAAAAGGCACGGTCACAAACAGGATGGCGAGCACGGCGGGAATCACCAGGATGCCGATCACGTCCGCGCTGCCGTGCCACATCTTCAGCCACTCAAAAAACGACCGGTAGTACCACTCGGGGCGCGGCACGTACTCGGTGTTGCCGGGGTTGGCCTGCGGGCCCAGGGCGGCGGGGAAGAAGTACGCCAGCGCTCCCAGCGTGCTGATCAGCATAAGGGTAAATCCCAAATCCATCAGCAGCTGGCGAGGATAAAAGAACTCCGTCCTTTGCCTGGCCTTTTCGGTCGCGGCGCTGGGCGGCCCGGCGGCTCCCGCCTTGCGGAAAAGGTAGATGTGGACGGCGATGAACAGGAAGATCATGGCGGGGATAAAGAAGACGTGCGCCACATAGAAACGCGAAAGGGTGAGCGTGCCCAGCTGGGTTCCGCCGCGCATCAGCTCCTTGAGCGCCTCGCCGATAAACGGAATCTCGCTCGCGATGTTGGTGCCCACAGCGGTGGCGAAGTAGGATTTCTCATCCCAGGGAAGCAGGTAGCCGGTGAACGCCATGCCCAACACCAGCGCCATCAGCACACAGCCGGAAAGCCACAGGAGCTCGCGCCGGCCCTTATAGGAACCGTAGATGAAATTCTGGCCGAGGTGAAGGACCAGGATAATCACCATGGCGCTGGCGCCGTAGACGTGCAAGCTGCGCAGAAACGACCCCGCGGCCACCGACTTGGTGATGTAGGCCACCGTGGTGTGGGCGTGGTCGGCGGAGGGGACGTAATACATGGCCAGAAAAGTGCCGGTGATGATCTGCGAAAGGAAGACGAAGAGCAGGCCGGACCCGAAAACGTAGGCCCAACTGGCGCCGCCGGGGATGGGCTCGTCGAGCGCCTCGTGGAGCAGCGCGCGCAGGCCCACGCGCCGGTCAAACCATTCGAAGATCTTGCCGTGTTTCGCCCGGGCCGGCGGAGTGGGTGATGAAGGGGGAGGAGTTGACATGCCCATAGGTGACGGCCAAGCTAGCCGATCTCCTCCTTCTCCGCCACCAGTTGGCGGAAGTATTCAAAACGCACCTTCAGCTCGCCGTCCTGGGTCTTGATGGGAAGGGTGTCCATGCCGCGTGCCGTGGGCCCGGAGACCCGCGCCCCGTTCTCGGCAAACACGCTGTTATGGCAAGGACAGACGAACTGCTTGCGATTCTTGTCCCAGGGGACTTCGCAGCCCAGGTGGGGGCAGATGGAGGAGAGCACTTCGACGCCGTCCTCGCTGCCGGGCCGGTTGCCCTTGGTGATGTAAACGGGTTTTTCGGAAATCATCTCACGCCACCCGTCCTCGTGAGTTACCTTGACGGTCTTGCGCACGGGGACAGTAAGCGCGCTGTACTTGCTCAGCAGTCCCAGCTTCGACCAGTGAGTTTTAGTGGTATCGGCCAGCAGGGGATAAATCGTAAAACGAATCAGCGGGATGCTTAAGATGGCTCCCACCACCACCGTGCCGACACCGATCAGCACTCCCAGGAAGGAACGGCGCCCGGGAAATTCCGGCCCCGAGGGGCGCTCGGGGGGCTTCTGCTCGGACCACTCCGAGCGGACTTGAAAGCGGTCTGAACCCAAACCTTACTCCTTTCTAAAGCCCGCGGCGGCTCGCCCGGAAACTCCCGGCGGGCATGCGCGCGCAGGCCATCTCGGGGAGCGTCGCGCCGGGCCCTCCCCTTCCAGCCAACCTTCCTGGTGCGCTCAGTACGGCTTCGGCTTACGAAGGACCCGATTGGGGCAGGTCCCTTCTGAACTCCCCGGAGGTGGGCAGGACGGCACGCGTAAGGATGCTGAAGGGCCGATCAACGGCGCCGGAACTGCGACCGCCGCCCGATCCGCGGTCGCGCCGATCTGGGATTGCGATCCCCGATTCAGTCATCAGTCGCCCTATAAACTAAAGATTCGTATTCACAACAGAAAGTTGTCTACCCCCGTGTCCCGACGCGAACGGCTTGGCCGCAAACCAAGCTTGTTTCGGCCCGTTCAACCCCGTTGAGTTGCTGAAGGACGGAGAGGATCAAAGCTCGAAGGCCCACGAAAAGGCAGGGGCGGGCAAGGCTGAGGCGGCCGGAGAGCCGGGTGATCTGACAGGTGAGCGCAACGGCGGCAACTCCGCCGGACGCCGCGCACGGCGTCCGGCGAGGCAGCCATCCGTGCTTACTCCAGCTCCTTGCGATTGTGCTTGGCCCAGGCGCTGTCGGCGGCGACTTTCTTCATCTCCTTGCCGCAAACGCACTTCCCTTCCTTCTTGGCCATACCCATGCATGGACACGATTTGCCGCCCATGCAATCGCACACGTAGACGTCTTTGCCAGCCTTGGCCGCATGGGCCTGCGCGGCGTGCGCCGAACCCATCTGTCCGGCGGCAAACACCAATACCACCGCCGCTCCCAGCGTCGCCAGCCAAGTCGCTACACGCTTCTTGCTCATAGACCTGCCTCCTTGTTTTGAAACAGCCCTGTGACCGCATCGTAAGCTGCCCCGGCGACGAAGTCAAGCGCCCCCGGAAGCCCCCGGGCGGTGCAACCCGCCTCCCGCGAGGCGAATCGAATGTAGTAGCTTGCAAACACGGTCTCCCGGGCGCATAGTGGGATTAAGGGTGAAGAGCGCCGGGGGGGGGGCTCGGTGCAGGCGCTTCCATCTCCACGACGAGAACCTGAGGGGGGCCTATGAAGAAGAAAGCGGCGCTACTGACGGCAGTTTTCCTGGCCGGAATCGCCTGGCCGCTGGCTGCCTGGTCGGCCGATAGCGCTCCGATGATTCCCGCCGGCACGCTCTTGCGCGTGCGCCTGCGTGACACGCTCACTTCCAAGACCAGCAAGGACGGCGACAAGTTCACGGGGGTTATTGACGAGGCGGTGAGCGCCAACGGCAAGGTGGTCGTCCCCGCCGGCACCATCGTCGACGGGCACGTGGCCTTCGTCAAGCCGCCCGGTCGGGTGAAGGGGCGCGCCCAAATGCGCGTGGTGCTGGACGCCTTGACCACTCCCGACAACGCCCACTACCAGTTCACCGGGTCGCTCGAGGACGCGCACGGGAGCCCCTGCGCCAAGACCGGAAAGGACAACGAGGGCACCATCGAAGGCTGCGGCAAGAGCACCAAGGGCGCGCTCAAGAGCGCCGGTCTCGCCGGTGCCGTGGGCGCCGGAGCTGGCGCCACGGTGGGCATGGGCAGCGCCATTGATTGCCGCTACTTCGGCAATTGCGGCGGCCCCGGCATGGCCAGCAGCACCCTCTACGGCGCGGGCGCGGGCGCTGCAGCCGCGCTGATTTACAACCTTTTCAAGAAGCACAAGGACGTGGTTCTGGTGACGGGCACCAAGCTCACCTTCGTGGTGAACCGCAGCGTGGATCCGGTCAAACCCGCCGCGCAAGCCAAGCCCGCCGCTTCCGACTCGGCTTCCAACAATCCCAACCAGTAGCGTTGCAGGGGAGGGCCCAGCCCTCCCCTACGCTCCTCCCTCTCCAAGACGACCGAAGCGGGCAAACAGCTCTGGTCTCCTGGGCGTGCTTGACTTGGGTGCTTATAATCGGGCAGCAGAATTAGGGTCCCAGCCGTCCCTCGCAGCAGTCCGTAAATTCACCCGCGAGGTGGAACCATGCTGCGGTACCGGGGAATTCTGGGGGCAGTACTGCTGGCGGCGATTTTCGCCGGCGCCGCGCGCGCGCAGGATGAGCCGCCGCGGCCCTGGTGGATTGGCGCGGAGGTGGGAGAAGGCCAGCTCCGCATCGCTTCCGACCAGGCGGCGGGAAGCCGCAAGGCGACGTTCGCCTTGGGATTCGTAGGCGGCCGTAACTTGGGCCGGCGGGCGCGCGTGGGGCTGGAACTGCACGGCTGGCTCTTGCAGGCGTCCAACTTGAACGACCCGACGGCCGGCGAAAGCGTCAGTCACGCCTTCGCGGTCGTCGACCTGTTTCCCCTTCACCGAAGACACCTCTTTATCCGCGGCGGCACGGGCGTGTCCTTATACGGTAACCGCCGTCCCGGCGAGTTCGGCGGGCACGGGTGGGGCTGGGCGGGCGGTGCAGGCTACGAAATCCCCGCCAGGCATTTCATCGCCGCGCCCATGCTGGGCTACTCGGCCGGACGCCTCGGCGACGCTCCCTACCACGTTCCGCCTCAAACCGGGCGGCGCTACTCGGTGCTGGAATTCAAGCTGCAACTCCTCTGGAACTTCGGCAAGCCCAAGGCCCCCAAACCCTGAGCGCGCGCTGGTCCGCCGGGGGCGCGTCACATGGGGCGCCAGGTGGTGTCCACGCGCACCGGCACCTGGTTCTTGATGGGCATGGCCAGCAGCTCCGGCGGCTTGATGTGAAAATCGGTCAGGCGCAGAGGGATGGTGGTCGTGACCTCCTGCAGTTTGCCTTCTGTCGCGCGGTGCAAGAGCACGTGCGGGAAGTGAACGGTCTGCCCGGCAAAGCTCACTTGCAGGTCGGCGCGAATAAGCGGCGCCTTTAGCTCCGATTCCGGCAGGCTCAGGCGCACCACCACCAGCGGGAACGCCGCGCCGCGGGTGATCTGGAGCATATGCAGGTCGCGGTTGCTGTTGCCCGAGTTGAACGATTTCACCTCCACAGCGATCAGGAAGTTGCACTCCCCGGCGTGGCAAATGCCCTTCCCTCGCGCCGCGTGGCTGACTCCGTCGGCTTCGTGCAAGGGGTGGGAGATGTGATAGGTGAGGGTGGAGCGCACCAGCGCCCATTGGCTATCGGCCCGGGCCAGGCTGGGAAGGAAAAGCAGCAGAAGAAGAACAAGGAATTTTCTGGTCATCGTCGCTCCAGGGAACTTATTTCAGCATTACCGACAGCATGGACGCGCAGTAGGCCGCGAAGGTAGTGCCGGCGGCCAGGGAGTGATAGCGCGCCACGCCGTGAATGCGCTCTCCGTTGCTCAGTTGGCTGTAGGCGATGGCGCCCAGGATGGGCGTCAACACCATGCCCGGGCCGTGCACCCAGGCCAGCGCCTTGTGCAGGCGGATGAGCCCTCGCGTCTTGGTGCCCGGAACTTTGGGGGCGCGAATGGCAAAGTAAGCGGTGGCGATGTACATCCCCACCGTCACCGCGCCTAGCGTGGCGTGCAGTTCGCGCCCGCCCGGGCTGCCCGGCAGCCCGTGATGGCCCTTGGCGCCCGGCCCGGTGAACAGCGTCAAGGCCATGGGAATCATGGTGAGCATGCCCAGCTTCTGATGGATTTGCAGCATGTGCGAGCGCTTGTTGAGCAGCGCCTGCTCGCGCGCGTTGCCGCGGATGGCGCTGGTGGGAAATCCCAGCCCCTGGAGCGTAGGCTGCTGGCCACCGGCCGGGGACTGCCGGCCCGGCGCCTGCGCGGGTGCGGAATAGAACGCCGGGCCCTTCCATAGCGCCGCCAGGTCCCACAGCGAATGGGCGTGGGGTGTGGGAACCGCGTGGAAGGAGGCGCAAAGTTCCGAACCACGGCGGCACCCGGCGAGAATAGGCGTGAAAGGGGCGCTCTCGGCCGCTTTCGCAGCCGTCGCAGTTAACGCAGCGGTCGCATTTCCGGGCGGCGCCGCCCAGCCGGGCGCGACCACCGCGAAAAGCAAAACCATCAGTGCGGTTATTCTCAGACGAGTCGTTTTCATAGCTCCAGCAAGCATCCTCTCAAAACTCAGTTTCCAGTTGAATTGCCCTTGAAGTGCAAACCGTGCAAGTCCGTTTCCGCGGTTCCCTTGCCTAGATGCCGTGCGGATTCTCTCGGTTGTTCAGCCGGCGCGGACTTTCAAAGCGCAACGCGCCGAAGAGGAAAGCGATAAGGGCACGCCTCACTCCCTCACGCCATCCGCGTGAGGTCCAGCGCGCGCTTGAGATCTTCAATTTCACCGGGTAGGACTTCGGCGCCCGCAAAACAGTGGCGATAGAAGCACTCCACCACTTTGCGGCAGGCCGCGGAGAGGTCGGGCGGGATTTTTTCCTGAGGGATCGCCGCCAGGTGTTCGAGCGGCGCGCGCGAGGCGGGCCGCGCCCAGCCGCGGCGCGCCCACAGAGCGTCCAGACGGCGCATCAGTTCCGCCATCTCGCGCGAGGCGGAAGCGCCAGCGCCGCTCGGCGCGGCGTGTTGCCGGCGGGTGCGCGCTCGTTTGCGCGGCCGGAAGCGCACCGCGACCGCCAACAATCCTGCCAGCAGAATCAACCCCCATCCCATCCGGTTCGCGAGCAGGAAAAGGAAAAGCCCTTTGATCTGCCCCCACAGCCAGGCGAGCGACGTTCCCCAATCCAGGCCGCCCAAGCGGGTGGAAAGCTCCGCCCATTTGGCCGCCAGCCACTCGCCGGCGGCGCTCGTCCACGTTTGCTTCAGTCCGGCGTGCAGCGCAGCGAGCTCGGCTGCCGGCGTGGGGTCGGCCTCTACCCAACCCTGGCGCGGCAGGTAAGCTTCAATCCAGGCGTGCGCGTCCAGCTCGCGCACCACGTAGTGATCGCCCTCGCGGTTGTCGTCCCCGACGTTGAAACCGGTGACGTAGCGGCACGGCACCCCTTGCAGGCGCAGGAGCACCGCGGCGGCGCTCGCTCATCGCCTCTAACAGGCTCGACTGGGTGCGCGGCGAAGCACGGTTGATTTCGTCAGCGAGCAGGATGTTGGCGAAGATGGGGCCTTCCTTGAAGGTGAAGCTGCCGTCGCGGGGATTGTAAACCGACGAGCCGAGAATGTCGGTGGGCAGCAGGTCGGGAGTGAATTGCACGCGCTTGAAGTTGGCCGAGAAGGTCTTGGCTAGCGCTTTGGCGAGGGTTGTCTTCCCCACCCCGGGCACGTCCTCCATCAGGATGTGTCCGCCGCACAAAAGCGCGATGACCAGATTTTCGATGACCTCCGGTTTGCCCAGAATCACCTTGCCGAGCTGCGCGCGCAGTTCGGCGAGCTTGGCCCGCGCACCGTTGTCCATCGCTCGCGCTCCTGGCTGGTTGAAGGGTGGTCTTGCTGGAAATCCGCAGCGATACTATGCCCCGCCGAGAGCGATGTCAACCCGTGGCCCGCCGCGGACGGCACACTTGTTGTTTCACGGTTGGCCGCCCATGTGGTATTTAGCAAGGGACCGCAGACTACAGGGAGAATCGTGATGACAAACCCCCTACCCGCCAGTTCCCCGTCTCCGCGCCGCAGTGCCTGGATCGTGGCCGCCATGCTGGCCATAGTGGCCATCCCGGCGGCGATTGTATTGGACACGGTTCGGCAATCCGCCACGCTCTCGGTTCCCGCCGATGCCACCCCGCACGGCTATACGTGGAGCTTGCTGCTGTTCATCTTTCCCATCGTGGTGATTGCTTTCTGGTTCCTGCCGCGCGAGGGCGTCCAAATTCCGCAAAAAGCTTTCTGGGTCACACTGGCGATTCTGCTGCCGCTGGGCTGCGGACTCGACTTCTTCTTTGCCCGCTCTTTCTTTCTTTTCCCCAATCCCGGCGCGACGCTCACACTCCGAGCCCCGGCGCTGGGAGGCCCGGTGCCTATCGAAGAGTACGTTTTCTACCTGACGGGCTTCATGGCAATTCTGCTGCTTTATATCTGGATGGACGAATACTGGCTGGCCGCCTACAACCTGCCCGACTATCCCGGAGAAGCAAAAAAAATCCGCCGCCTGTTGCGCTTCCACCCGTTTTCCCTGGTTCTTGCCGCCGTCCTGATTGTGGCCGCCATCGTGTACAAGAAATTCCTCGCCCCCAGCTCCGCCGGTTTCCCGGGCTACTTCGTGTTCCTGGTCCTCGGATCGTTCCTTCCCGCGGCGGGCTTCTTCCCCACCGCAAGGCCCTTCATCAACTGGCGGGCCTTCAGCATCACGCTCTTTTTCACCCTGCTCATCAGCCTGCTGTGGGAGGCGACGCTGGCCGTCCCTTACGGCTGGTGGGGATATCGCGGGGAGCAGATGTTGGGCGTGTTCATCGGAGCGTGGTCGCGGCTGCCCATCGAGGCCGTCTGCGTCTGGATTGCCGTCACTTACACGACGGTCATTGTGTTTGAGATCGTCAAGCTCTGGCAAGCCTCGGGCCGAAGGGCCATGCACGCCTTTCTGGGCCGCCAGCCTCGAGTCGTGGAGGAGCCTGACGACAACGGTACTGCCGGCCCCGCCGGCGCCGCAGGATAACCTCTTCCTCCCGAAACGCTTTTGCCCGGGACCCTGAAAGCGGAAACCCCTCTCCGGAGATTCCGTGGATCGGGCACAGTCCGTGTCTGCGGGTTTATCGAATTTATTGGCTATTGGATAATGTACATACTAGCAAAGAAAGTGGTACAACCGTGGGGGCGAGTCTTCTGAAAAATGAACGCCGGCAGCCGGCCCCTGTTCCTCTTCCTCGCTCAAAATATGGCCGGGCAGTAAGGGCATCGCTTTCAACAAATCCCTTTTGGAGGCAGTCATGACCCGACAGGATCCCATCACGCACGTCGTCGTACTGATGATGGAGAATCATTCTATCGATCAGATTTTGGGCTGGACGAAGAGCATCTACCCCCAACTCCAGGGCGTCGAT